>CAYNKF010000363.1:0-2817 GCA_964397705.1 uncultured Balneolaceae bacterium
ATCCGGGGCATATAAAGCTCGGTGGTCTCGTAAATATAGCGAGCCAATTGACGAGATATTCCATCGTTTTCACCACCGAAAAAGCGCTTCATCTGCAACTCGCGTTCGGTAGCCTGAGAAGAGTAGGGCTCTGAAAATATGCGAAACTCACGGTTATCAATGACCCCATCAACACCCCGAATATTGCCAATCATATCATTATTTAGCACACCAACAATATCCCAACCTTCTTCTTTGGCCATCTCCGCCATATGTCGTCCGCCATAAAGGCCCTGCTCTTCACCAGACAATCCGGCGAAAATAATACTGCTTTCAAACTCATAATCTGATAAGACCCGTGCCGCTTCGATTGCCCCTGCCATACCGGAGGCATTATCGTTAGCACCCGGTGCATCAATAGTATCATTCATTACGTCCGAAGCCCGACTATCAATATCACCGCTCATAATCACATAACGATTTGGATGTGTTTTGCCTTTCAAAACAGCATACACATTTACTACCCACGTATCTTCGTCAATACGACTTTCAGGATCGGCCTCGACCAACGTGCGCTGCTCATGTACTTCCAGACATCCGCCGCACTGTTCACTAATCTTTTCAAACTCTTCTTTGATCCATCTCCGCGCGGCACCGATACCACGCGTATCCGAAGTGGTATCCGACATTGTATGACGAGTTCCAAAACCGGCCAGCGTTCGGATATCTGATTCCAGCCGATCGGCACTTACTTTATCAATAATATCGTACATCTGTGGATCGATCTTAAGATCCTGTCCCTGAGCTGCATGTGAATAGACTAAAAACAGCATCAATGGGAAGAGCAAAAAACGTTTCATAATCGAAGAGATTTAGTTAGATATTTTGAAATAACATAGCGTAACATTTTTCCCAACTTACAGAATTCGAACTTTTATGCGAATTGGTTTTACAAATTAATACTTTTGGAATCTGATAATCATCAAATAACAGCCAAAACACTCTCGAAGTCTTGCCGATTTTATGCTGAAAAAGGAGAACAAATATTCATCTTCTGATGATGATTCCCAACAGATATCAAGCAAAGAATTGCTGTTTCTCTCTGTTATCTCCGGGATTACATACCTGTTTCTGACTTTCCTTATTTTTCGCTACATACACAATGAAAGCTTGATTAACGCTTTTAGACATGGCTATTCTACATTAAGGCAGCTTATTATCGGGATTGGAGCGGGTGGTGCTGCCGCAGTAGTAATTGCCTTCATTATAAATCGTCCTCCGGTTTCAGAAGTCTTACATGATTTCTATATCGTTGATATGGTTTCAAAGCTAAAGCTTTCCAATTTTGATCGCATTCAACTCTCAGCATTTGCCGGGGTGGGTGAAGAACTTCTTTTCCGTGGAGCTATACAACCATTGCTCGGTATTTGGATTACCTCACTTATTTTCATCGGTATCCACGGTTATTTTAAATTCAAATCGGCGGGACACATATTATTTGGGCTTACCATGTTCGCACTCAGCATGCTGCTGGGCTTTCTCTTTGAATATTACGGCTTAATTGCAGCCATGAGTGCCCATGCGGTATATGATCTCTTCATGTTGCGTATAGTACAAGTTAAAAAATAGAACCTTACTTAATTAGCAATAACAACCCATACTAAAGCCTCACGATAAATTTCATATTAATTTTTTAAAAGATCATCTACATATGATGATCTCGTCCCCGAATTCTCAATTATCCATTTCGGAAAATCAGGCCCCAATCGTCTCCGTTCTTCCAAGCCTTGCCAACATACGTTCCATAGACCATAATCTCCTCCCATTCATCGGGGGTAATATCGATCGGTTCATAGGAAGGGTTTTCCGGTTGCAAGGTAATACCATCCTCTCTCTTTCGAATGGTCTTTAAGGTAGTTTCTCCCCGGTAACGAATGGCCCCAATTTCCCCATCTTTTGGCTCACGGGGATCAATAATAATATAATCACCGTCACGAATATCAGCATCAATCATGCTTTCGCCATCAACAATCAAGGCAAAGTAGTGATCGGATTTTTCAGGATGAATTTCTACCGGAAGGTGCCCGAGATTCTCGCTGATAGCCTCGTGCATAGCTCCTGCTGAAATGCGTCCCTTAACAGGGATACCAGGATAAAACCCACTGAGCTCGTTCCGCTTTGCCGGATGGATCTCGTAATTTCCGCGGCCCTGCCTGGTCAAGTAGTTCTTCTTGGTAAGCGCCTGAAGGTGCTGGTAGATACTGTTAGAGGAGCTATACCCAAACTCTTGCTGCATATTTTCATAACTGGGAAATTGATCAAAGTCTTCGTAAAAGCTTAAAATATATTCCCAAAGTTGTCGCTGTTTATCTGTAAGTGATTTCATAGGAACTAATTATACAATATTATATGAATAAATGCATGAAATAAAATAATAAACATGAAAAGAAATTTTGTAAGGATTTGCTTTCTCAATGGTCTTACTAACAGATAAGCCGTTGAATAATATCAAGAGAGAGTAGTTTTTAAGTCCGCCTTAGTCGGCGGACTTTTTTTATTGCTTAAACTAAAGAATACGATCCTCATCACTTAAGTCTGGAACCGTTCCCCGATAACCAAATATCCATTTAACTAATTTCACCATCCAAGTCGCCTGACTCTGAACATACCACTGGTCGGCTGCCCTTCGTACACCAAGTCCATAGGTGGGATACGGATGAATAGTATCAGAAATATTTCTGAGTGTGATCCCATTCCGCATCGCCAGAGCATATTCTCCAATAAGATCTCCGGCTTGCTTTCCGCAAATAGTAACACCCAATATTTTACCACTCCACT
>CAYNKF010000364.1:0-2817 GCA_964397705.1 uncultured Balneolaceae bacterium
TGATTGATAATGGCCGCTCCATCTACAAGCCAACCGATCACGGCCACATCGGCCCATGAAAGTGTAGGATAATTGAAGATGCTCGAATATTTAGCTTTGCCTTCCAGCAGTTGCTTAATAACTTCTTGTCGGCTTGCTCCCAGTGTTTCCGTAGCGCTGTAGAGATAAAGTCCGTGTCCTGCTTCATCTTGCACTTTAGAAAGCAGAATCATTTTACGACGAAGGGAAGGGGCACGGGTAATCCAGTTTCCTTCTGGCAACATACCAACAACTTCAGAATGCGCATGTTGCGACATCATCCGAATAAGTTGTTGGCGATACCGATCCGGCATGTCGTCTTTCGGTTCAATCGTTTCTCCATTGTCAATGCGTTCCTGAAATGTTTTCATCTTGGTTTGATTACTCATAATTATTGCTCTCATGAAACCGGTTACACCCGAACATATACATGAACATCATATTAAACAAATACATTCAGTAAAACGCTGTGAAAGAATAAATCTTATAAGTAAAATGTAGCTATTGTTAAATAATTTGAGACGTAAACCGTTTGATACTATATTAACTTATGTAATATTTAAATACCAAAGAGGAGAAATTACATGATGGGAGCACAAACTGATCAGGCTGCTGCTTTGGACCGACCTGTTGAAGAAGAATTTAATGATCATCTTGGACTTCAGGATGTTGATTTTGTAGAGCATTATGTAGGAAATGCCAAGCAAGCCAGCCATTTTTATCAAACGGTTTTTGGATTTAAGCTTAAAGCGTACAGTGGGTTGGAAACCGGAAATCGAGATAGGGTTTCCTATTTATTACAGCAGGGCAATATCCGCTTTTTAGTTACCTCATCTTTAAATAGCAATTCACCCATTTCTGAACATATTGCAAAGCATGGAGACGGTATTCATGACATTGCCATGCATGTAGAAGATGTAGATCGTGCCTATAAAGAAACCGTTGAACGGGGAGCAGAAGGCGTTGAAGCACCTCATGATTTAGAAGATGATCATGGAATTATTCGCAAAGCCGCTATTGCTACCTATGGAGATACTATTCACACCTTAATTAATCGGTCGAATTACGATGGAATATTCATGCCGGGTTTTGAACCTGCCGAATCCCCAATTAAAAAGATTGAACCGGTAGGTGTACAGTATGTAGATCACTGTGTGGGTAACGTCGAGAAAGGGAGAATGAATGATTGGGTAGATTTCTATCGCGATGTGATGGGTTTTACGCAATATATTCATTTTGATGATAAGGATATTTCTACGGAATATTCGGCGCTAATGTCGAAAGTTATGGCTGGTGGACGCGGGATGATCAAGTTTCCGATCAATGAGCCTGCAGAAGGAAAAAAGAAATCCCAGATCGAGGAGTTCCTTGATTTTTACGAAGGCCCTGGTGTGCAGCATATCGCACTGTTAACGGGAGATATTATTAAAACTGTGAAGGAACTCAAGGGGCGCGGATTAGAATTTTTACATGTACCAACAACCTATTATGAGGAGTTAGAAAATCGTGTTGGTCAAATTGATGAACCTATTGATCAGCTGGAAGATTTAGGTATACTCGTAGATCGTGATAATGAGGGTTATTTGTTACAGATTTTCAGCAAACCTGTAGTCGATCGACCGACCTTCTTTTTTGAGATCATTCAAAGAAAAGGGGCTCGCGGATTTGGAAAAGGAAACTTTAAGGCGCTATTTCAGGCTATTGAACGTGAGCAGGACAAGCGAGGAAATTTATAATAAGTTGTGAGTAATGAGTTTTGATAAGGTCTTACTGCTCATATTTCACTATCGAAAACTAATGAGGATTAGCCATGATTTATCATCAATTAGGAAAGATTCCGCATAAACGTCACACGCAATTCCGCCGTCCCGATGGTGAGCTGTATCAAGAGCACCTGTTTGGTGCCGAAGGATTTCACGGGGTGTCGTCGCTGATGTATCACCATAATCCGCCAACTAAAACATTCAAGGTGGAAAAGGGTAATGAGGTGAAGATTGAAAAGTGGGATGAAGGTATGCTTCGACATCATCACCTGCGGACAGCCAATATCGAGGAAGGAGGTGATCCTGTCATGGGACGGAAAGTGTTGCTCTATAACAATGATGTGCAGATTGGAGCCGTACGTCCTACAGAACCAATGGATTACTTCTACAAGAATGGTGAGCACGATGAGCTGTTATTCATTCATGAAGGGGAAGGATATATTCAAACGATGTTCGGTAAGTTAGAATTTGGTTGGGGGGACTATATTTATATACCCCGAGGCACGATCTATCAGGTCGTATTTGAAACGGAGAAGAACCGCATGCTCACCGTCGATTCTACAGGTCCGGTAGATATTCCGGATCGCTATCTTTCTGATAAAGGGCAGTTCTTAGAAAATAGTCCATTTTGTGAACGTGATATTCGTCGGCCTGAGGGGCCAATTTTTGTAAATAAGCAGGGTGAGTTTGAGGTTCGTATTAAAAAACAGGGACGATATACTTCCTACTGGTACGAGCATCATCCTTTTGATGTAGTGGGTTGGGATGGGTACTTGTACCCATGGATATTTAATATCAAAGATTTTGAACCCATTACTGGACGTGTTCATCAGCCGCCTCCCGTGCATCAGACATTTGAGGGAAATAATTATGTAGTTTGTTCATTTTGTCCGCGTAAATATGACTACCATCCCAAATCAATTCCCGCTCCCTATGCGCACTCAAATGTTGATTCCGACGAGGTGTTGTACTATGTGCAGGGTGACTTTATGAGTCGAAAAGGCGTAGAAGAAGCCAGCATTACGCAGCATCCCGG
>CAYNKF010000365.1:0-2804 GCA_964397705.1 uncultured Balneolaceae bacterium
CGATTGGTTCACATTTATTTCGCAGATCATAAACTTTTTGATCCTTATTTGGTTGCTGCAGCGTTTTCTGTTTAAGCCAATCAATAAGGCTATGGCCGACCGTGAGCAAAAGATTATTTCTGAACTTGAAGAAGCGAGACAAACAAAATTAGATGCAGAGCAGCAGGAGCAAGAGCTTACGAACCGTCTCAATGAATTTGAAGAGCGAAAAGATGAGTTGTTGGGAGATGCTAAAAAGCATATTGAGGAAAAACGAAAACAATGGCTTGACGATTTGCGTGCCGAAATGATGGGGGTTAGGAATCGCTGGGAAGAGGCACTTGAAACTGAAAAACAATTATTTCTTGATCAATTAAAGAAAGAAACAGCAGTACAAGTTATAAATTTGGTTGAGCGTGTTCTTTACGATTTATCGGAACGTAACCTCGAGGAACAAACTGTAGATTATTTTTGTAAAAAATTGAAACAGCTTCCCGTTGAAAGAAAACAACAGCTACAAAACAACATTCACGCTCAGCAGGTTACCAAGGCAGAAATAAACAGCTCGTTTCAATTGACCGGAGATCAAAAACATAAACTCACGAATTTACTGCGGCAAGTTACTGAAACAGAACTTGAAATTGCGTTTGAGAAATCCGAGGAATTGGGATTTGGGATGGAAATTCATCTGAAGGGATGGAGTATGACCTGGAATCTTGCCAGTTATATTGAACAACTTACCAAAGAGATGGATCAATTTTTGGTTGAGCAGTCAACTATTAATCAAGTTGCTGAATCAGAGTCGGTAAAATAACACATGGAAGAGCCTATTTTTAAAAATATTGTGGGAAATGTGTTTGAGGTATTGGGTAATACTCTTGAGGCACATATTCATGAGCCTGTTATTGAAGAGGTAGGAACTGTTTTGTCAGTTGCTGAAAGCACAGCCATCGTCGATGGATTACCAAATGTTAGTGCAGAGGAGCTGATTTATTTTCCCAATAATATTTTTGGGATGGCTTACAATCTTGATCCGGATACGGTCGGTGTCATTTTATTGGATGATCCTGAATCTATAGAGGCTGGCCAAAAAGTTCACCGATCCGGGCGTATTTTAGATATTCCAGTGGGAGAATCACTAATTGGACGAGTAATTGATCCACTTGGCCGTGCCCTTGATGAAAAAGGACCTATCCGTACAGTTGATCAATATCCTCTGGAACGTCCTGCACCACCGATTATGCATCGGGCTCCAGTTTCTACACCGCTACAAACTGGTATTAAAACAATTGATGCGCTTATACCTATCGGAAGAGGTCAGCGTGAGCTCGTACTTGGAGATCGTCAAACCGGAAAAACTGCCATTGCGTTAGATACAATAATTAATCAGGCTGAAACAGGAGTCATTTGTATTTATTGTGCCATTGGTAAAGAAAGTGCTGATATAGCTAAAGTCATTAATGAGTTAACATCCCACGATGCTCTTAAACATAGTATAGTTGTTTCAGCACCGGGTAATTCCCCTGCCGGGATCCAGTATATCGCACCTTATGCGGCTACTAGTATTGGGGAGTATTTTATGGAACAAGGCAGGGATGTCTTTATTGTTTATGATGATCTAACCTGGCACGCCCGGGCGTACCGCCAGCTTGCGTTGCTCTTGCGGCGTCCGCCGGGGCGTGAGGCCTATCCCGGTGATATTTTTTATATCCACGCCCGGTTGTTGGAACGCGCAACCCATCTTAAAACTGAATTTGGCGGTGGGTCTCTTACCGCTATGCCTATTATTGAGACCGAAGCGCAAAATATATCAGCATTTATCCCAACGAATCTTATTTCTATAACAGATGGGCAACTTTACTTATCGCCCGAGTTGTTTCAAAAAGATATCTTACCAGCTATTGATATCGGAATTTCAGTTTCGAGAGTAGGTGGCAAAGCGCAACTTCCGTATTATCGGAATGTTTCAAAAAATGTACGACTGTCGTATACACAGTTTCAAGAGCTTGAGGCATTTGCACGCTTTGGAGCTCGTATGGATGAGAAAACAAAACAGGTTATTGAGCGGGGCAAACGGATACGAGAGATTCTTAAACAAAAACAATTTAACCCAATGCCTGTATATCAGCAGATTATTGAGCTTTGGGCGGTAACCAAAGGTATGCTTGATGAACTTCCTATTTTAGCAATTGATGATTTTAAAGAAAAGGTTGCCGAGATTTCCCAGAATGAACTTGGTGAAATATCCAATAAAATTGCGACCGGTGATATTTTGACCAGTGAGGAACGTTCTGAACTGGATGATATCATTAAAAGAATTGTTGCCTCGATGGTGGGAGTTATATATGGAGTTGATTAAAGATATATCACGCAAGATTAAGAGTGCCAAAGAGTTAGAATCTATAGTTAAAACAATGAAGGGGCTCGCTGCCGTTAGTGTCAATCAGTACGATCATGCTGTAGATTCAATAACAAGTTATTACTTAACTATTGAGAAGGGGCTTCAAATTGTATTGCAAAGCCAACCACAATTGGGGCAATTAATGAATTTTTCAGTCAATGAAGACTCACCAGAACAGCTCTTAATCGTTTTTGGATCTGCTCAGCCATTGTGTGGCACGTTTAATGAGGTGTTGGCTTCATTTGTAGATCAACATTCCACCAAATGGGATGTCGATGATATACAAATATTCACTCTTGGACATCGTATTATCGGTAATTTGGAGCGGTATGGGCACTCTATTGAATATAGTTATGAGATGCCAAGTACTATTGAACATATAAATACAACGGTGCAGGAGCTTGTTAAAGCTGTTCAGCAATTA
>CAYNKF010000366.1:0-2803 GCA_964397705.1 uncultured Balneolaceae bacterium
CTACTGGAATATTGCACAGCAATTAGCTCACCACACCATAACTGGCTGTAACGTTCGTCCCGGTGATCTTTATGCTTCGGGTACGATAAGCGGAAAAGAAAAATCTTCATACGGAAGTATGCTGGAACTCAGTTGGAAAGGGACTGATCCCATTGAGTTTCCCAATGGCGAAACCCGCACTTTTCTTGAGAATGGCGATGAAGTGACGATGACCGGCTATGCTGATACCGAAGAATATCGAATTGGTTTTGGCGAAGTCACAGGAAAGATACTTCCAGCGAAAAATATAGATTAAGACCAAAAGGTGAGAAGCAAGGCAGGCTTAGCCGTCTTTATGACTTCTCGCATTTCGCTTCTTATTTGATTAGCGTCATTTTCTTGGTGGTAACTTCACCATCAAGAATAATCCGGTAAAAATAAATTCCAGAAGCATAATTCTGTCCATCGAAGGTTTCTTTATAAATTCCCTCAGTTTGTGAACCATCTACCAGTGTAGCTATCTTGCGGCCCAGCACGTCAAATATCTCAAGTTGCACATCTTTTTGCTCGGAAATACTGTATCGGATGGTTGTTTGTTGGTTAAATGGGTTGGGATAATTTTGCTCTATACGTACCATCTGTGGATCTATGGATTGTACCCCCAAAGCGTATTTTGTTTGCTGCTGATATGATCCATTGGCAGCTACAATCCCCAGTTTTTCTATCTCATCCCAACTCCAATCAGTTTCGGAAAATATAGATTCTTGTTGGTCATTAAATATGATAAGAGGCTCAATACTGCCATCCTTAAAAAAGGCCAGTACGCCAAGCCCGGCTGTGGGATTAAGTAACTCTGAAAGCTTAAATGCTATGTTGCCGGGAAAGGGAGAGGGGGCATTTTCAAAATATTTTGCCGATAGAACATTGAGCGTATCAGCAGGTTGAGAAATATCTCCCGTAAAGTTGTTGCTAATGTTCGGGGTCGGGTAAAAGGTACGTTCTTCAAAGCCATAACCCTGAATGGCGTTATTGCCGGATGCGTAGTGCCAGAGTTGTGATTCAATATAATTTCGATTGAAAGAATCAGGTCCTCCCAGTTGAATGGTGAGGGCATCAACCATCGAAATAAATGGATTATTCTTGATAGTTTCCCACACATCTACCCAAAACTGCGAGCCGTATTTTTCTTCAAAAAAGAGTGCCCACGTGATTTCGGCATATGAACCGGGGTAAAATCCACCAGAGGGATCATTAAAAATGGAATTTTGAGCGTTAATGTAGTTGTAGTAGTCATTAACATTGTCGTATACAAGCTCCTCCATCAAGGTGGCATCCATCTCCAGCCAACTCCCTGTTTCGCCCTGCCACTCATTGGCTTCGTATTGGATGGAATGTTTGAACTCGTGGGCAACCGTTGCTTTAATAGCACCGATTTGATTCCCCTCGGGATCATCATTGGGTGGGAATCCCTCGGCAAAATCATTTTCTATCCGAATAAAGGTGGTTTGATTTTGTACAGTGGTAACTCCATAAAAATCCTGCCCATAAATATCCCGCATGTTTACAATCTCAATATCGTATGTATTTGAGATAATGGGATCGGTATATCCCAACTGTTCTACTTCATGTCGATAGGATGAATCAGCTGCTGCCGCAACTTCTTCGACGTAATCGGGTATCCCATCGCTGTTAGTGTCTTCAGGAGGTACGGCATGGCTTCCCGAAGTTTCATAATGGATGGTAAAGTGTCCGTCCGGTGATTCGTAGGTTTCCGAAGCCTGCATGGAAGGTGCAGATAACACGGATTGAATACGGCTAACGGTAGAAGCGGAAAGTTCAGATTTATACCGATGGAAGTCAGAGGTGGCGGGTGTTCCACATTTTAGTGTGTGTTCTGTTCCCATATCAGAAATATCAGCAAGTGTTCCCTTGGCTTCAGTCGGGAAAAATTTATAAAGCACTTTTTGATCCAGCGTTATATTTCCTTGCTGATAGGCATGATCAATTTTTTGGAATACGTCGACCTTTTGGGATGCGGGCCGCCCTTGTGATTGGGCAGTTTGGCAGCCGAGAATGAATAAAAATGAGCTCAAAAAAAAGAGCTGAAGTAAAGACTTCATCAATAGAACAATATTTTAGGACAAATGAGGTTCATTTCTTGGAAAATTACCCTTATTTTTGGCATCTGCAAAATAGTTCACCACTAAGACACTAAGTTTACTAAGGAATACCTGCAAAGATTAAGATGGAAAACTTGTTTTAGTGCTCTCAGTGACTTAGTGGTAAAAATGAAAAACATAATTATGTACGAAGTAGTACTCTATTACAAATTTACTCCTATTGAAGATCCCGAAACGTTTTGTGAGGAACACAAACAGTATTGTAAGGATCTTGGAATTAAAGGACGTATTTACATTAACGAAGAAGGAATTAACGGAACAGTAGGAGGTACGCCCGAGCAGGTATCGAAATATAAAGAGCATCTGACGAGTATCCCCGGGTTTGATGGTATTGATTTTAAGACCGATACCAGTGAGTATGTGCCTTTCCCAAAGCTAAAATGTAAAACACGTGATGAGCTGGTGTCTATCCATAATGAAGATGTTAATCCTGAAGATGGAGGTAAATACCTGGAACCTCATGAGTGGAAAGAAGTGCTCGAAAATGAAGATGATTACGTGCTAATCGATGTGCGCAATGATTATGAATCAAAAATTGGCCATTTTGAGGGAGCGATTACCCCTGATGTGGAAAACTTCTACAATTTTCCCGACTGGCTTGAGCAGGTCGAAGAAGAAATTAGTAAAGACAAAAAAGTGCTGAT
>CAYNKF010000367.1:0-2802 GCA_964397705.1 uncultured Balneolaceae bacterium
GGTTTATCCAATTGATCGCCTGCAAAAGCAATGTCTTTGTGGATGGCTCCATTTTTAATGTAGCGCTTGATCTCATATCTAATTCCATGAAACTCTCCCTCCTCCTCGGCTACAAAATCCTGCTTTACCTTTTCCGCATTTAAATAATCAAGTACAAAAAGTCCTTCATCCTTTAGCATCTGTGTTACACTATCAAGAACCGAAGCATTCTCTTTATCACTTTTAAAATATCCAAAGGTCGTAAATAAATTTACAATGGCATCAAACTTCCTGGGTAACGGATCCCGCATATCACCAACTTCAAACTGGACGTTTGACAAATTCAGTTCTGCGGCTTTCTCCTTAGCCGTTTTAATCGCTTCTGGTGACAGATCAATTCCTGTAACCTCATAGCCGCGTTCTGCTAAGTTATAGGAATGCCGTCCCCGTCCACATCCCAAATCAAGTATAGAATGATATTGCTCAGATAGCAGTGTTTCTTCTAAAAATTCAATGAGTTGCTCTGCTTCTTTCTCATCACGATCAGCGTACAGTTTTTCGTAAAGCGGACTGTCAAACCACTCTTCAAACCAATCCATAGAACTATTTATTACTATTTACATTATTTAATGAACGAATGAAGTAAAAAAGTATGCTTATTCCAAACTGATACTTTTATATTTGCTAAGGTTTTGATTTTTTGTCATTGACCTGACTAACTGTTAGTTAACTAAATGTGAAACCGGTTACACTTCATTAGTTAAAGCAACCTATTTACCCCATAATAATCATCTCAATAACTAACTAAACATTTTTAATCTATGCGAAAATTAATTGCTACTATTTGTCTAGTTTTCCTTTGTTCGGGATCTGCATTTTCCAGCGGATTTTCGATCTATGAGGCCAGTGTCCGAGCCAACGGAGTACTCGGCGCTTTCTCGGCTTATGCAGACGATGCATCAACAATCTTTTATAATCCAGCTGGTTTAGGTGGGTTAGAAGGAATAAATATAACCGGTGGTGCTACCATTATTGCGCCTCGTTCCTCTTTTCGGAACCTTTCACCATTAGCTCCAACCGGTCAGGAAACCAAAATGCAAAAGCAAGAATTTTCGGTTCCAAACTTCTATGGGTCTTATCAAATAACCGATAATCTAACAGCTGGAATTGGAGTTTATGCTCCTTTTGGACTCGGCACAAAATGGCCGGAAGACTGGGTAAAAAGAGGATCTGCAATAGAAACCAGTATTGAAACTATTTTTGTTACGCCTTCGGTAGGATACGAATTTTCCGACACAGGTATAGGAAATATCCGTATAGGAGCCGGCTTGCGCATTGCTGCTCATGGGAAAGTAAAGCTCAGTCGAGCCGTAACGAGCTTTTCCCCTGAAGGCACTTTTGCTCTGGACGGTGACCTTAAAGAACCGGCTTATGGATTTAATGCGGGCGTTCAGTACCAACCCACTGATAAAGTTACCTTCGGCTTCACTTATCGCAGTGAGGTAACTACTGAATTTGAAGGTGATGCTACTTTTGAAAACCTCAGTGTAGGTTTCCCCTCTTCGGCCCAAGGCGGAGCCCAAATCACCATGCCCGCGAGCTATGTAGTTGCTGTTAACGTAGAGCCTATTAAAGGCTTAAGAACCGAAATCGACTACGTTTGGTGGGGCTGGTCAAGTTATGATGAATTGGCTATTGAATTTGATCAACCTATACCGGCCCTGGGAGGCAGCACTATTGTAAATGAACGAAACTATAAAGATTCATGGCAGCTACGCTTTGGAGCTGAATACACCGAGCTGCCTGTCGAAGGCTTGACCCTCCGCGGCGGTATTGCGTATGATGAAAACCCTATTCGCGATCGCTATGTAGATCCAACCCTTCCCGACTCCGATCGCTGGTTGTTTTCAGGCGGCCTAAGCTATCAGGTTACCGATTACCTCGCTGTTGATGCCTCTTATATCTTTATCCGAGCCAAACAGCGAAAAGTAACCAATACACACGAAGGCGGCATTGACGGGGTGTATACCACCTATGCTAATCTTCCGGGCCTAGGCTTCACACTGAATTTATAATTGAATTAAAGATATCACGCTATGAATTATTTGATAACGCATTCCAAAAAACTACTGTCGCTGGTTCTAGTACTGGCGCTTATTACAAGTTGTAAGGATTATCAGGATCTTGATGTTGAGCCGGTCGATACCGGCGATGCTAATTTTTCTTCGTACGTTGCGGTTGGCAACAGTTTGACAGCCGGCTTTCAAAGCAATGCATTGTATGAAGATGCCCAAAAGTATTCGTTTCCAAATTTACTGGCACGGCAACTACAGATCGAAAACTTTGACCAGCCATTAATTGGTAATCCCGGTATTGGCGATCCAGGACGTATTGAACTTATCAATTTGGAAAATAATACCACACAATTCAATACCAACCAAGGACAGCCCATCAATACCGGAATAGGTCAGCCCTATAATAATCTGGGCGTACCCGGTATAAAAGTTGATGCTTATCTGAATGCTCCTGATGACAATCCCTTTTATCCACTGATAGTTAATGAGGGCAGTCCACAAAATCCGCTACCGAATATTCATGCTGCCGTTCAGCAGATCCAACCTACCATTGTTTCATTCTGGTTAGGAAATAACGATATCCTTACTTATGTAACCAGTGGTGGGCTTCGTCAATTTACCAATCCATCCAATTTCCAGACCCACTATGTTTCTGCTATTACCCAGATTCAAAATTTGGAATCTGATCCTACAGTGGTTACAGCAAATATACCATCAGTAGCCAGTATTCCTTTTGCTACCACTGTTG
>CAYNKF010000368.1:0-2780 GCA_964397705.1 uncultured Balneolaceae bacterium
TACCCGGTCGTTCTACGGGAAGCTACTGGCTATTCTCAGGGTAACAACCAACAAATGATTATTTCGGACAAAGTGTACACTGCATTCGGAGCATAGTGTACAACTCCTTTGGCGATTGATTTGTGGAGTAAATATAACATTAATTTTTATCTCTCAATGAGTCTCCTTTGAGGTCGATGCGATGAGCATTTCCTGCCAATCTGTCCATAATGGCATCTGAGATTGTGGATTCTCCAATGTAATCGTACCATCCTGCAACTGGTAATTGAGATACGATAATGGTTGATTTTCTGCCGTAGCGATCTTCCAGGATTTGAAGTACTGCACGCCTTGTTGTTCCATCCAGAGGATGTAAACCAAAATCATCAATAATAATCAGATGGGCTTTTTCGATTCTGTTCAATAATTTAATATAAGTCCCATCTAGTTTTGAAAGAGATATATTTTCTAAAAAGCGGTTAATTCCAAAATACAGGGCCCTGTAGCCCAGTGTGCAAGCCTGACGACCGAGGGCGCAAGCAAGGTATGATTTTCCACAGCCAGTCTTGCCTGTGATCAGGATATTTTCAGCACGGTCAATAAACCCACAGTCAGCAAGCATCATCAGCTTGTCTTGAGTCAGATTTCTTTCTGCATTACAATATACCTGCTCAATGATTGCATCATACCTAAGCTTGCTTTGACGAAGGTATAAAGCCGTTCTTCTGGCAGCTCTTTCCTGTAGTTCTGCTTCAGCAAGACGAGCCATAAACTGATGTAATGATGGCTGATTCTGCACAGGCATTTCAATCATTGTCTTATAAACTTTGGACATCCCATCTAATTTGAGTTCTGCCAGACGGTCAAGTGTGATTTGATTGTTCATTCGCTTTGATTTTAATTGATTATTAGATATTTGTTTAATTGTATGATTCCTTGCCACGTATGTTTTTGTGGTGAGGTATTTTAAAGAGTTCTTCCTGGATGGATTCCTGTTTATCAAGATTCTTGTCCAGGATATTCTTTATCATCATGTAATTCACCCTTGTGCCTTTTAATGCCCTGCTACAAGCCGCTTCAAAACGCTCAGGGCTATATTGCTCAGAGAGCCTCTTTAATCCTTTACATGAGAGATAAGTCTGTTCAACAAATTCTCTCGAAGCAAGCACCCTTTGAAAGACCGCTACTGTGTTTTCTCCGATCTCTTCGGCCAGTGATAGAAAGTACTCCGCGTCCCAACCAAGTGTCTGTTGGTATTTTAGGTGTTTCTCAGGCATGTGTTCTTTCAGGGTGGTATAGCCTCCGGATTTGTAATTGCGTCTGTGAACAGCGATGCGCTTAAATCCAATGAAGATCTCAACATATTCTGTGTCATAAATAATCCTGGTTTTCTGGCCGATATACTGGTACGGTACACTGTAACGGTGATTATCTTCTCCAAGAACCACGTGATAGTTCATCTGGACCTTTGCTGCTGTGTCATGCTTGACAACAAAAGCTTCTCCCGGCAATGGTTTTAAGCATGATTGTTCATGTGCAACAAACAGATCATAACGTGAGCCGTGCTGTTTCTGAAAGGGAATATGTATATGAGATTCTACCAATTCAGTAATCCTTAGATTAAGTTCCTGCAGACTATAAAAAATCTCATTGCGTAAGCGGGCATAAATCCTTAGATATGATATATAAACACTTCCCTCAACCGAAGGCTTGTCTTTTGGGGAGCGTACTCGTGTGGCCTCCAGATTCGTGTTATAATGGATGCTCCATTGATTGACCAACTCAGAAAAAGTGAACTCATATCTCTCATTTTTTTTGATATACTGTTTCATGTTATCACTTAGCACATTGCGGGGAACGCCGCCAAGATACTGCATGCATCTATTTAACGCAGCAAAGAGATATTCCTGTCTGGTCGAAGGCAAAGCCTCTATATATGGATAGTTACTATAAGGCAAAACACACACTAATACCGGACACGCTATAACCTCTCCTGTATCTCGATCTACTATATGCAATGGTTTTCCTGCAAAATCCACCTGCAGATATTCACCAGGACGGTGTGTAAAGTGCATGGTGGCTTTGTTTCGTTTGTTATACCTGGCAAAATGCTCACAAAACTGGGTATAACCGTATCCTTCAGGATGTGCAGTTTTATACTCCTCCCACAATATTCGACGGGTAACACCCGGCATTTTTAGCTGCTCTGTGTAATAAGAAAACTGTTTTTGCAGATAATGTAATCGACTATCTGGTTTGGGTGTGTTTTGCTCGCTATATGCAATCAGTGCCAGATCTTCTTCATTCATCTCTAGCAGTTCACCATATTCTTTCCCCGTTAACTCTAGCTTGAACAGGTATTTATCAAGCACCGTACGGTGAATGCCAACTGACTGTGAGATTTTTAACTTGCTCGTTCCCTCCGAGCGCAATTGTAAAATGCGTTTAATCTTGTCCATACTGATTGGTCTGTTTGCCATTATGCTTCTTTTTTGTGAAGCACAAAAATCACAAATCAATCAGTAATTCTCTTGGAAGTGTACTCTTTACTCTGGATTTCGTTGTACACTATATGACGGATTGGCCGCGTTAATGTGGCTGGCGCTGCCGTCAAAATTCATTAATAAAAAGAAAAATACATCCAAAAAAGTTGTACACTTTCCCCCGGATTCAATTGTACACTATTGACCGGATTCCGTTGTACACTATACTCCGAAATATTCATTTAGTGAACCTGCAACATATTCATCATATTACCGGCGATGCCCGGGGGCTTAAAGTCCATTTCAAAGATATTGACA
>CAYNKF010000369.1:0-2778 GCA_964397705.1 uncultured Balneolaceae bacterium
TTTACATTATGTCCGGCAGGCCAGTAAAAAAAAGTTTCATTTGTATTGACAGTTTCCTGTATGCCATCAGCGTCCGTTGTGGTAAGTTGTCCCCGTAACACAAATCCCCAATGGGGGTACTGACATAAATTACCTTACAGTCCCTCAAAAAGTGGAGTTGTATCAACACCCTCCGAGAGGCTAAAATATTCAATACTTATCTTTGCTAATCCAGTTACGTCACCGAAATCAATTTGCTGGCGTATAGTGGCTCCTGGTATTTCCATCTTAACAGCTACATCGTTTTTGGATATTCATCATAATGATTTCTCTTATAGGTAAGTTTAGGCTTTATGTGAATGGGATGACTACCGCCACATCTTTATAGCGATAGTTAGTAATCCATATAATAGCTTGTTACGACAAAAATGCTTTGCATCCTACGCTTAATACTTTTGAATAAATTCGGTAAGTAAAGCATTCGGAACAGGTAATTGCCACTTCTTGGAAAACATTCGTAATACGAAGTATAAACTGAAAATTTATTTCTATTGCCAATGCATAAACATTTGAAAATATTAAACTTACATGTAGGATATTATTTTTAGTTATGCTACATTAATAAGACCAACTTGATATTCAGGCCCCTCCCTCAGAATGCATTTGTTACAATGAGTGTTACTGTTCGAGTAACCCTTCTTATCCGGTTTCATAAAAACAAAAATGAGTGTAACTACCCAGAGGAAAATGATGCAAACAGTACACAATTTTCTAATACTAATCCTAAGTACAAGCTTCCTATTCTTTAACGTGCAATTCGTTAACGGACAAATTTCTAATGACAAAGATTGTCCATGTTCGGAAATAGCAATTACCGATCAAAGCGTGCTCCTATTAATTGGTGAGTACGATTACCCTAATTTTTTGAATATTTCCAGTTTAAATAATTATTCAAATATTAATCTTGATTACACAAATATCCGCTCTCCGAAAACCAAAACATACACCTTAACAGGAAGTAGTAAAAATGCAACACTATTGGCCACTTATAATAAAAAGGATGGTAATCTAATCAATGGTCATTATGTTGAGAAAAACACCCGTTTACCCAGAGCCATACTGGTAACGTTAGTTGAAGAAAACAAGGGGTGGACCATGACCAAAAACAAAACCATTGTTCACGACTTTGATCCCCAACGAACAGAATACCAAGTAAAGATGAAGAACGGTAAAAACAAGCAAACGTTGTATTTCAACCACGCCGGGAAACCAATCAAAAAACGCTCTCGCATTTAAACCGCGTACACGAAACAGCACTGCATCTAAGAGATCATGCAAGGTTTTATGGTTTTTTTACAAGAACGTTTTTGTAGGTCCATTTATATCGAGTATCTGCAATCAAACCCAATCAACGCCTTACAATAGAATTGCTATGAAACCAACTATAAGAGATTTATCAAAAGAACTGAATGTAGAGATTATTCGTCCAACAGATGATAATTATGATGAGGCCCGAAAAATTTACAATGGCATGATTGACAAGCGGCCTGCCTATATCGCCAAGTGTAAAACCCCGGATGATGTTATAGTGGCCGTTAATTTTGCCCAAAAAGAAGGAATTGAGGTTTCTGTCCGTAGCGGTGGGCACAGCGGCCCGGGACTTGCCTTAACCGAGGGTGGAATTGTTATCGACCTTTCCCCCATGAAAGATATTCAAGTAGATTCCGAAACTACGACTGCCCGCGTAGAAGCAGGGTGTACCTGGGGTGAGGTAGATCGTGCTACCCATGAATTCGGGATGGCAACCGTAAGCGGAATTCTGTCTACAACCGGTGTGGGCGGTCTCACTCTTGGAGGAGGCCATGGATATCTTTCCCGCAAATACGGACTCACCATTGATAATTTGATCAGTGCTGAAGTCGTACTGCAAAACGGGAAACTTGTAACCACTAACGAATATGAACATTCGGATCTTTTTTGGGCATTACGTGGGGGCGGAGGCAATTTTGGGGTTGTAACTTCTTTTACGTACCAGCTTCATCCGGTTGAAAATGTTATCGGCGGGCCCCTATTTTGGCCCATTGATAAACTTGAAACTACTATGAAATGGTATCGGGATTGGCTACCAGAAATGCCAAACGATGTGTATGCCTTTTATCTTGTGGCCAAAGTGCCGCCAGCCGATCCTTTTCCCAAAGAGATCCATGGAAAGAAAGTGTGCGGCTTGGTCTGGTGTTATACCGGTCCCACGAATCAGTTTGAAGAAATTATACATCAGGCTCGTGATGTCGCTAAACCGCTTTTTGAATTTACTGGTGAGATGCCTTACCCAATGCTTCAGTCACTATTTGATGGTCTATATCCGTCAGGAGACCAATGGTACTGGAAAGGTGACTTTGTTAAAGATTTGAGTGATGATGCAATTGATCAACATGTTCGTTTTGCAGATGTACCTACCCCTCAGTCTACTATGCACCTATATCCAATTGATGGGGCGGTTCACCGTATTGGTAAAGAAGAAACAGCCTGGAATAAACGTGACGCAAGGTGGTCAATGGTAATCGTAGGTGTTGATCCGGACCCAAAAAAAGCTAAAATAATTAAAAGATGGGCCCGGGAGTACTGGGAAGCATTAAAACCCCATACCCTTGGAGGATCTTACATCAATTTTATGATGGATGAAGGGGTAGAACGTGTAAAGGCATCCTATGGTGATAATTACAAACGACTGCAGAATGTAAAAGCTAAATATGATCCCGAGAATTTTTTCCATGTTAATCAGAATATTAGTCCGAGAAA
>CAYNKF010000370.1:0-2774 GCA_964397705.1 uncultured Balneolaceae bacterium
CAATAAAAGTTGCTTTAATAGCCTCTTTTAGCAGATAAAAGAGGGTTTTTAAAATTCAACCATTCATAAAAGTAAGGGAAAAACCTATACCCAAGCTAGTGTTTTTCCTACATTCCTTCCTTTGCAGGGTGAATAACTTCATCAGCGATAGTAGTTATTCATCTTTAACCACACTTGTCATGAAAAATACCATATTCGGAATTGCTATACTGGGTGCTTTATTACTTTCGGGGTGTACAACTTCCGGGGCATTTCTTTCAGCGAATCAAACCCAGGTAAACCTAGAGCGAGCCAACTACAGCATTACCGCAACGAATGTATCGGGATATTCTGAATCCGCTTATGTTTTGGGCTTTAGCTATTCCACCGGATTTACCACCAGTACTTTTGCCGCCGGACGTGTTGAAGGCACCGGCATGCTCTACAAAGAAGCGCTGGAAGATCTGTGGATTAACTATGAACAAGATAACGGCACCATTGACGGAAAACGTCTTGCCCTTACCAACGTGCGCTATGACACCGATATCCTGAACCTGTTTATTTATACGAAAGTGATGGTAGGTGTGCGCGCAGACATCATAGAATTTACTGACTAATTAGTTAATTATTTTAAAGCATCCAGGACAGCAGGTGCTACGTCACTAATGCGCTTTGCGGTGGTAAATTTTTGCGCCTCGGGACCGTATACAAAAAGCGGAACGGCATTGAGCGTATGCGTTTTAACGGATAGATCTTCCACATTCCCATGATCGCTGGACAGCACGATAGTAGTATCAGGTGACTTATTTCGAATTAAATGCCACAAAAATCGATCATAAGTATTTAAAAATCCCGCTGCCCTATCTAGTTCTTGGCTGTGCCCGGCTTTATCAGTCAAATAGTATTCATGCAGCAACAGATCATACCGCTCGGATTGCTCCAATAACCGATCTGCGGCATGCTCCGGGGAAATTTCAGGAACATCAATATTAAGCTGCTCTCTCCACGCCTTCTGTGTTAACTCAGCGGTTAACGCTTTTCCTTCCTTTACCTCTCGGGTAGTATTCAGCGAAATATCCGCACTTTTCGTCATGAGGGTAGTACAGCTCCAGCGATTTCGCTTTCGCGCCTTTCTAAAAAATATATCCGGATAGGCATTCATAAAGGTGCAGGTCTTCCCCTGCTGCTGCGCTTTTATAAACAGGCTCTGCTCTTTTAAAAAGGGCTTTATACCCGAGTGCGGGAAAGGGCCAAAGTGCTTGCCAATCTCTTTGGGTGCATTTTTCCCCGTAAACAGGGCCGTCTGCCCCGTACCACTCTGTGGCAATCCCTCAACTCCCAAGCGGGCATCAACAAATTTAAACAAGTGGTTAGTTTCGGTTTGCTCCGATGCTTTTTCCGTGAACTCTTGATCCCCGGCCATAGCAGAAAATCCCCGGTAGGTAGAATGTGTAAAGGGATTTGAATCATCGGCTTTTCCAAGACCTACCCCATCTATAAATAGAAATATAACGGACATGACTATTACACTGTTAAAAGACTCATGTCATGCTGAATTTATTTCAGCATCTACTAATTAATTCGTTTACAGATCCTGAACCAAGTTCAGGATGACACTAAATATATAACAATTTATAATATATAGACCTTACCGCTCCATGACCAGCGTAACGGGGCCATCGTTGTGGAGCTGCACATCCATATATGCGCCAAAACGACCGCTTTCAATATTGAGATCTGAATGCTGTTTAAAATATTTGATCATATCCTCATACAGCTTCTCCGCTTTATCCGGACCCGCCGCCTCAAAATAACTGGGCCGGTTACCCTGCTCATAATCCCCGTACAATGTAAACTGCGGAACCACCAGGATCTCTCCTCCCACATCCTGAACCGAAAGATTCATTTTTCCCTCTTTATCATCGAAGACGCGAAGTTTTAATATTTTTTCGACCAGCCACTGCATTTGCTCTTCGGTGTCATCTTCATGCACCCCCACCAGCAGCATAAGTCCGTGACCAATAGCCCCGACTCGCTCATTTTGCACTGAAACACTCGCTTCGGATACCCGCTGCAGCACTACTTTCATATCTAAGTCTGTTAATAACTATGTGGATAAGTATGTGTATAACTTCTTCTTAAAATAGACCAACCAAAACCAACAAAATTTCTCCACAGCTTTCAACAACAGAATATTATTTTCCACAAGTTATACAGTCCAAATTTCGTGTAGATAACATTTTTTACTTGACACTCATTTTTTTGTTGATTGTTAATAACTTAAAATAAATTCACCTAAACACTTGTTTTTATTACGATTGTTATCCACAAAATAATCCACAATTCCGATTCTGCAACTTAAATATTGTGTGTTAAAAAGTTATCCACTTATCCACACCAACTACTATGTACTACAAATATTATTTATTTAATACTATTAAGGGTTTCCGGTGGATAATGTGGAGAAATATTTCTTAAAAACGAGATCCAAGTTGGCTATATTCATATCAGTTTGAAAAGCGAATTAAAATTCCCAGCTACCCGTAATGAGTAAAAAGAAATTTACCTACAAAGATGCCGGTGTTGATATTGAAGCCGGAGAAGAGATGGTTGAATCTATAAAAGGCCTTGTCAAAGAAACCCACAGCGACGCGGTATTACACAACATCGGGGGATTTGGAGGATTTTTTCGTCCCGACCTAAGCAGTTATGACGACCCTGTTTTTGTGAGTAGTGTAGACGGGGTAGGAACCAAGCTGATTGTGGCTTTTAAATCCGAAAAATATGATACCGTT
>CAYNKF010000371.1:0-2760 GCA_964397705.1 uncultured Balneolaceae bacterium
GGAATAGCTGCTATAGATTTAACAAAACTGATCTGCAAACGGTGAGGTCCGCCCTGGAAGAGATAGCCCAATACAAGATCAAGGTTGAGGCCATGAAACATGTGGAAGATCGGGCGATGCTGACCGGGTCGTTTACTTTTGAGCGTAAATTTTCTTCGGTGCCGGAAGCCTGTCGCTGGCTGGAAGATCAAATAGAAATGGTGACGTTTAAAAAGCTGGAAAAAGAAATTCGAAGTGAACGGATCGTTATACAAAATGGGGATGAGATTCTCGATGATTCCAAAAAACTGTATGACAATACCTACTCTTGGTATAAAAATCAGGTTGACCAAGGGCGTAAAATACCCAAGGAATAATTAGCTATAGGTCAAATCTAGGAGAGATGCTGTTATTTATAGTAAATTGTATAACATTTATAGGAGAAGGGGATATTCTGTAGGAAAATTCGCAATAACAAGTAGCTGTAAGTCTTTGTTAGACAGTAAATTGGGAGTTAATTTCAGGTAAATCGAATCATTAATTAACTGTTTTACCCCATGAGTGAAGTTATCCTACAACGAATCGAACGAAAGCTTGATCTCCTTCTTGAAACCAAGAGACATCAGATCACCAAAAAGAAATACATCACAGCCCGGGATGTCGAAGACCTGACCGGACTAAATTATCGCACTATCCTAAACCGCTCCAATATGGATCGCGATCATCACTTATATATACCCTCGGTCCAGCTTGGGCAAAGCAACCGCAAGTATTTTGAGCGGAAAGTCATTGAACGACTCTTTCACCTTAGCTAACAATGACGGCCTGATTTACCGATAAGGTCTCCTATAGAAAAAGACCAGAATTGTATTATTGAGGCAATGAATTACGTATCTGTTTTATTCAAGATCTAAAGATTCTGGATTTTGCCTGTTATCCCAAACAGAGAGAATATAAATCTTATTTTCAGTTAGCTCATAAAACATCAGGTAATCCCTTACAATTTTAACTCTCACGTTATCAATATCGGTTGGACGGCCGATTTTCGGATGTCTTTTGATAAGGCGTACTGCTTCTTTTAAAAGGGTATTTAGAGCAATACTATAAGAATTACTATTATTATGATTGATCCAGAAATGTAAGATTTTAGTGCGTTCTTTTTGCGCCCGTAACGTCCAGACTACTTCTCGAGCCATTCATCTATTTCTTTATTCGCTTCTTTCTCTGATAGAGTTGCTCCTTCCTTAATTTGTTGACGAGCTTCCTGGATAGATTTTTTTTGTTCGGTATTTGTTTGATAAACCGAATTTTCAATATCTACTTCAAGTAAGCGATAGATCTCGTCAATGATATTTTTGTCATTAATTTTGCTGATTTTTTCAATCAGATGCTTTTTATGTTCCGATTTGGAATCAATCATAAATTTGGGCACTTAATTTGGTTGTGATAGAATCTATCACTGTAGTCTGTTTTAATATATAAAACCTGAACTAAACTTGTTACACTAGTTAACATCTACGATTCCCACAAGACTTTTTGATTCGTTTTTTAGTCATAAAAAATGAATACCACAGTTGCCGAATATCTATTCGCCACTATCTGTCCAGGAGCGAAACCCTTGGTTCTTCCAGCTTATCACCGATAAATAGGCTCCTTCGTACTCGCTGACAACGGTGTCGGAATAGGCCTCTAACATTTCACCAGCCTCCTGAAAAATGGTCTCCTCAGGATAGTCGTAATAGCTGGCTATGTCGTATTGCTGGCCAACCGATGGATAGGGTTTGGTCCCTTGATCAGGAAACGTAAAAGAAGAGATATCCAGTGAATCGTTCAGCACCTGCTCGAACTCCTCACACATCCACCGGGTATCCTCCGTGGAGCTGCACAGGTAGGTGAACGAGTTTTCGGGATACCGCCAGAAGGTTTCAATCTTTGGTTGAACAAAGGAGTTGCTATCTCCCGAAATTTGGAGGGAAGATTCCGTGACGGTCAAGGTATAGTTGTATGAGGCCTGTTGGTATTTAAAAGTCAGGTTGTAGTCGCCCGGCTGAAGATCAAGGGCAAAGTCATTTTGGGCCGGTCCCAGTGCCGTAAGGCAGACTCCCTGATCTTGGACTCCATTGATATCAATACGTTGGCCAGAGGAAGTGGAAGTCAATTTGGAATCGATGCGATAATTCATGCAGTTATAAATATCCTTTGTATCCATGGAAAGCTGAATGAATGGTTCTACCGGAGCATTCATCTGGCTGCTTTGGTCGTGGGCTTCTTGGACAGAGAATTCGATACCCTGTTCAATGGGAAGTAGATCAGAGTAATCTTCTTCGCTGCCAGTAAGATCATTACATCCCGTAATTAATAGTACCATTCCGGCGAATACGATATATCTTGTAACCCTCTGCATGGCGACGATTTTTTGTGCTTGTTGTTATTAATCAACTTACTATTCTTTAGTAAAACCCTCCAATAGATATTTTATTTTGGCAAATGTGTAAAATATGTAGGACGGATTAGTCTCTCAACTGTAACTGCCGGGATACCATTCGAAAGCTAGGCAGTAAAATTGAATGTATAGGATTTTCCCCCACATTTCAGATACCCCTTTACACCATTTCTGAAGATGGTGTTTCCCCGTATCATAATTGTTCATTTATGAAACACATCAGGGAATGAGGGATGTTAGTTTATAGGGTGAGGTATAATAAGAGAGAACTATAATTAATCAATCATCAGCTATGAATCTGAGAGCAATAAAACGCAAACTTTCGAAAGACCTTGGGG
>CAYNKF010000372.1:0-2756 GCA_964397705.1 uncultured Balneolaceae bacterium
GTAATTCTTTATAGCGGTCTTAAGCCTCCAATCTGTGTTAAAGGAATTTATGAGTTTGGTACGGCAATTGCACTATTCTTAATAAACGTAGCAACATGTATTTACAAGTTTAAGGAGGTTCATTATGAAACGGTTATTAATACTGGGCGGTGGAACAGCCGGAACAATGATGGCAAATAAGCTGTATCGAGCCTTGGATTCGAAAGTGTGGGAGATTACGGTAGTCGATAAAGAAAAGACTCATTACTACCAACCGGGTTTTTTATTCATTCCGTTCGGCACATATACGCGCGAAGATGTTGTGAAACCGAAAGAAAATTTCTTTCCAAAAAGCGTAAATGTAGAGTTTGGGGAAATTGATAAAATTGAGCCGGAAAACAATCTCGTTCGATTAGAGGATGGAAAAAAACTGGATTACGATTACCTGATTATTGCAACAGGAACCGAAATTCGTCCCGATGAAATTGAGGGAATGACCGGTGATTTATGGCATAAGTCTATTTTTGATTTTTATACTATTGAAGGGGCTACGGCATTGGCCGACTTTTTGGATAGTTGGGAAGGAGGGCGCATGGTTCTTAATATCGCAGAAATGCCCATAAAATGTCCGGTGGCTCCACTGGAGTTTGTGTTCTTAGCTGATGACTATTTTACTAAAAAAGGTATCAGGGATAAGGTGGATATCACTTTAGTTACACCGTTGCCCGGTGCTTTTACCAAGCCTGTAGCATCAAGCAAGCTGAGTGATGCATTGGAAAAGAGGAATATTAAGCTTGAGTCAGAGTTTGCGATAGGTCGTGTCGATAACGAGGAAAAAAAGATAGTATCCTGGGATGAACGCGAAATTCCCTTTGACCTACTGGTTACTATTCCTACAAATATGGGAACGCGGGCTATAGAACGCAGTGGAATGGGAGACGAATTTTATTTTATCCCCACCGATAAGGAAACTCTGCGGTCTAAAGAGTGGGATAACATCTTTGTAATTGGAGATGCTACTAACCTGCCGACTTCGAAAGCCGGTTCTGTAGCCCACTTTGAAGGTGATATTCTGGCCGAAAATTTTATGGACGTGATCGAGGGTCGGGAACCATCTGCTAAGTTTGATGGACATGCGAACTGCTTTATTGAATCGGGCGATGGAAAGGGACTGCTCATCGATTTTAATTATGACACTGAGCCATTGCCAGGGAAATTCCCTATACCGGGTATTGGACCATTTTCACTCTTGGAAGAGACCGCCATTAACCACTGGGGAAAAATGATGTTCAAGTGGATGTATTGGAATGCACTGATTAAGGGACGAGAGCTACCAATTAAAACACACATGAGCATGACCGGGAAAAAGATACCTGAAGAGGCAGAATTTGTAGGAGCTAAATAATTTCTAAAATAAATACCAAATAATCTCACTAGGAGGTAATACTATGTCAACCATAACAATTGCAAACACGCCCTTGGAAATTGATGCAGAAGGTTTTCTCAAAGACCACACACAATGGAATAAGGATATTGCCCGGGAACTAGCAGCACAGGAAGAAATTCATGAGCTGACAGACCGGCACTGGACAGTCATTGAGTTTATGCGCAAGGAATATGAGGAAAAAGGAGACGGACCTTCTATCCGCAAGCTTACGAAAGAAAGCGGAGTACCGACTAAAGAGTTATACCAGCTTTTCCCAAAAGGACCGGCTAAAAAGGCAGCAAAGATTTCCGGTATACCAAAACCAACAGGATGTATTTAACCTATTAAGGAGGATTATTATGAGTACCGAAGAAGAAACTATGCCAAATGGAATGCCGAAAGTAAAAACGCAGCCGATCGAAAAGGTCTCAATTGTTATATCCAAGGGGGCTTTGGATCAGGTATATCCGGGCTTAATTATGGCTAATGGGGCGCGTATGGAAGGTATCGAAGCTACTGTATTCTTTACTTTTTTTGGACTTGAAGCCGTAATAGACGATAAGATGGATGATCTAAAAGTGGCAACGGTGGGTAATCCGGCTATGCATATCCCAACGCTATTGGGAAGCTTGCCGGGGATGTCAGCTTTTGCAACTAATAAAATGAAAAAGGAAATGGAAGAGCTTGACATTCCGCCCGTCAGAGAATTCGTGGAGATGATTCATGATACAGGGGCTGATATGTACGCTTGTAAGGCTACAGTAGATATGTTCCATTTAGAGAAGGCCGATTTTTGCCCACAGGTCGATGATATTATTTCTGTCGGCCAATTTTACGAGCATTCACAGAATGCTCAGATCATATTTACTTAACCATATTGGTTAAGTACAAAAAATGAAAAATAAATAGCCGAGAGCTATAAAAAGCTTCGGCTAAATATTACATGCATTAAGAATCAATGCTATGAAAAAACTAATCTTATTATTTTGTTTGATGTTCATCACAACAATGGCCTACTCACAGGTAGGTCATGTGATGCAGGGAGTGGGCTCTGTTAATATGTCGATGGGTGGTGCTGCTACGGCCCAGCCGCTGGATATTACGGGAGCCTTGCAATGGAATCCGGCCTCAATTTCAGCCTTTGATAATAGAATTATCAAGCTGGATGTGGGACTATTCTTTTCATCACCGGAATTAAATTCTACCGTACCCGTGATGGATAATACTGGTCAGCCAACCGGTGATTTTGTCAATGGTACAACAAAAGACGACAAGGGAATTTCTCCAATGCCTGCACTGTCGATAGTGTGGGGGGCGCCTGATAGTAAGCACACGTTTGGGGCTTCTGCAT
>CAYNKF010000373.1:0-2753 GCA_964397705.1 uncultured Balneolaceae bacterium
ATTCTTCGAGCCTGTCACTGATGGTGTATTCGTACATATCGTTGGCTAGCCGGGTTAGATTCTCTTCCGTTTGCTCGTATTTTGCCTCGCCACCACCAACCTCTCGTTCAAGTTCTTCGAAGCGTTCATCGGCTTTAATTTTGGTTCTCCTCTTCTCGCTTTCTTTGATACCGTGATTATGCACAATATGGGCTAATTCGTGTGCGGCAAAGAAGGCAAATTCTGTTTCGCTCTGTATAAGCTGTAAGGCTCCTTTTGAAACAAATATAATTCCATTGGGAGAAGCATATCCGGTTATTTTGTTAGTATCGAGAATATAAACTCGGACCGGTGTTTCATAGCGATGAGAGTTTTCTGTCAGGACTAAGGCAATATGCGTGAGGTACTGTTGGAGCTCTTTGTGTTCAATCAATCCTTGTTGGGCAATAACATTAGCGATTCCCCATCCCGCTTTTTCATGCAGCGGATTTAATTCAGATATATTATCGGGATCTATTTCAAACCGCTCTTGTGCTTTTTTCCAGTTCCAGTGCTGAAGCCTAAAGCTTCGAAATTCATGGTATTCGTCCGGGTTCCAAAATTCATCATATTCATCAAGAAGCAGACTTTTCTGGTTACCGGTTTTGCTTGAAGTGAAATTGGTAGCGAAGCCTTTAACAGCAGCAGCAACCTGAGCCGGTGAGGCATATGGATCTTGTTCGGTACTATCTACTTTACCTTCTAGTTGATCAAACGCCGTTTGGGCCTCAGATGTGACTTCATCCTGGTCGGGAGAAGTTCGTTTGTTATCTTCTTCCACGTAGGCTGCCCGATGTGGAATCCAGCCTTCTTTTTCTGTTGCTCTTATCTTTACCCACTGTTGTTGATAGTCAATTTGAACAACTTCAGCTCCTGGATTTAGGCGAAGAATAAGTTCATAATACGATCCAGGCCCGTTACGCATGTCCACGGTATTTTTTATGGCGAGGCTTTCGGCCTCTTTTACGAATGCGGCAATTCCCGTAATGAATAATATCAATAGTGAAAATATTATGTATTTGCGTGCCATAGGTACCCTATTTGGTTTTTAAGTGAAAAACTCCATCCCAATCTTTTGGCGGGGGTTCTTTTCTAAATTGTTTACATCTCTCGATATATGTTTCCGAAGGCCCGTCTTCTGCTTTTAGAGATAGAACCTTCTGAAATTGCTTGATAGCTTTATCCCATTCTCTATTTAGATATAGGTCTAACCCCTTTTGATAAATCGAAATGGTGTTTTCGACTTCTTCTGCGTTGGAGTCTGATTTTTCTGCCATCAGCTCATATACACGTACCGGTTTGCTTTTTCCTTTAACTACAAGGAAATCAAGTTGCCGGGTATAAAAGATGTCTTTTACGTCTTGATATGTGTGCTCAGCAATCATAGTACAGCTTCCGAATTGTTTATTAGCCGCCTCGAGACGTGCTGCCAGATTTACGGTATCACCCAGTACTGTATAATTGAATCGATTATAGGAACCGATGTTTCCGACAATCATGTCTCCGGTAGCGATACCAAATCGGGAATGGATGTTGGTATCCTGTGGCGCTAATTCTTTAACTTTGCGCATCATTTTTAAGGTGCTTCGGCATGCCAGCTCTGCATGATTCTTCTGACTAATGGGAGCTCCCCAGAACGCCATGACGGCATCACCTATGTATTTGTCGACCGTGCCTGAATGTTTAAATATGATATCAGTCATAGCCCCAAGATATTCGTTCAAAAAGGAGACCAGTTCTTCGGGTTCTTTTTGCTCGGAAATAGATGTAAATCCTGCTATATCAGAAAAAAGCACGGTTAACCTTTTCTTTTGCCCACCCAGTTTTAGCAGATCCGGCTTGGCAATAAGTTGTTCTACGAATTCAGGTTGTACATACTGACTAAAGGCTGAGCGGATTTCTTTTTTCTGTTTTTCTTCGGAGAAGTATTTAAAAGCTGCAGAACCGCTGTAGGCAAAAGTTGCCATAATCAGGTAGAATCCAGTAGAAAACCAGATCCGTTCATAAATAAAAAGTGTTAATCCCATTCCAACGATTAACAGTAAAACACCTAAAATTGCAGCGGCTCCTTTGGCAGGTCGAGAATAAGCAACAGCAAAGGGTATGAAGAAAGAAATTAATAGAAGAATTAATATTGCTACTAAATTAGGAGGCTGGGAGATGAAATTGTTACCGATTAAATTGTTTAAGAGCGTAGCTTGTATTTCCATACCGGGAAATGGTTCTAGCGAACTCATGGGCGTGCTTTTAATGTCTCCCAACCCGGCTGCAGAAGCCCCAACAATAATAATTTTATCTTCAAGTAAAGAAGGTGATACCGATACTGTGGCGTTGGAATCGCGCATTTTTTGGATCGCACTTTTCACAACAGCCTGAAACGAATAATAGGGAAAGGTGCCATTCCGAACGCCCCCTTTTTCGTACCAATTAATCAGGTAATCACCATTCTGCTGTAGAGGGATATTCTGCTCTCCGACGCGGAGCCCGTTGCTGATCCACTCCAGAGAAACAGAGTCTGGTTGGAGCTCCAAATAAGCTGCCATAGAAAGCGTAGGTACAAAACCCTTATAGGCCAAACTGTCAAAAAGGTGAACAGAGCGAATGAGCCCGTCTTCATCGGGACTCATAACGGTGTTACCGAGTCCGGTTGCTGTTTTAGTAAATTTATCCAGGGGCTTCGATGTCAAAATATGAGGCACGTGATAGGGTGGATCCCCCCCAATGTTATAGTGCTT
>CAYNKF010000374.1:0-2738 GCA_964397705.1 uncultured Balneolaceae bacterium
CGGACCGGAAATTGGAGTGGCATCCACCAAAGCATTTACGACACAGGTTTCTGTACTGGCGATGATGGCTATCATGCTGGGACAAAAACGAGGCGTACTTGACGAAGATTATGCAGCTCGATTAATTGAAGAGCTGGATCGTATCCCCGAGAAGGTGCAGAAGATTCTGGATAACAGCGATGATCTTAAAGATATGGCTCGGCTGTTTAGCTATGCTCCCAATTTCTTGTACTTGGGACGAACGTATAACTTCCCGGTGGCCTTAGAAGGGGCACTGAAGCTTAAAGAGATTTCGTATATCCACGCCGAAGGGTATCCTGCCGCAGAGATGAAGCATGGTCCTATTGCTCTTATTGATGAGATGATGCCGGTAGTGGTTATTGCGGCAACGGATCATACCAACGAGAAGATGATCAGTAATATCGAAGAGGTGAAAGCGCGTGAAGGACGCATTATTTCGATAACAGGAGAAGACAATGATGAGGTTATCGACCTTTCGGAGTTTTCTTGCCCGATTCCTGAGACCGAGGATTGTCTTTCTCCAATGCTGACAACCATTCCGCTACAGTTGCTGTCTTATTATATTGCGGTAAATCGCGGTTGTAATGTAGATCAGCCACGAAATCTGGCCAAAAGTGTTACGGTAGAATAATCGCATAACTTTTCTATTTTAAACCCCGGCAGGGTGAGGAATCCTGTCGGGGTTTTGTATTAGACTGGGATAAACGAAATTCCTTTAACAGTCGTTTTATTTCTCTTATGACGACCCTCAATATTAAAAATATGGTCTGCGACCGCTGTATAATGACGGTGGAGACGGTTCTTGACGATCTTGGCTTCGATGTTCGCGAGGTTTCTTTAGGTAATGCTGTTATTTCCGGCGATCCTGACCGAGATGAGTTTGACCAAATACGTCAGGAACTGAGTGACAAGGGGTTTGAGCTGATTACTGATCGCAACGACAAACTGCTTGAGGAACTTAAAGTACAGTTACTTTCCTATCTACGCTATCTCGAGGATACGGATGATCCCTCCAAAATATCGATGTATCTGCAGCAGGAGTTAAATTATAATTATAGCTACTTAAGTAACTATTTTTCGAAGCATTTAGGGATGACCATCGAAAAATACCTCATCAATTTGAAGATTGAGCGTGTAAAAGAGTTGTTAACGTACGATGAGCTCACCCTTAGTGAAATTGCATGGAAATTGAATTACAGCAGCGTGCAGTATCTTTCCAATCAGTTTAAAAAGATAACCGGCGAAACGGTTAGTTCTTTTCGCAGTCATATTGACGAGCGGGATCGTCAGTCACTGGATACTATATAATCTATCAATAGCCAAAAATTTTACACATTTCTTCTAACGGATTGTAAGGGGTGCATGACTTAGAACTGTTATACTTAGGTGTAATTTGAAATTTAGTAGAAAAAGCTATGAAAGAATCACTGCAAATCGAAGGTATGCACTGTGCCGGATGTGCCAACAGCGTAGAAAAAGCCCTTTCTGAGGTAGAGGGCGTGAGTAAGGCCTCCGTTAACCTGGCTACGGAAAAAGCGCTGATTGAGTTTGAGAACGGTGAGGTTACTCGGGAAAAATTAAAAGAGGCCGTCCAAAATGCCGGTTATGATGTTAAGGAAGAAGCGGAAGAAAATGAAGATCCGGATGTAACCGGTAAAAAAAAACTTGATGTAGCTTATAACAAGATGTGGTGGTCATGGGCACTGACCATCCCTATTATTTTGCTGATGATCCCCGAAATGTTTGCCGGCTATGCGCTCGGCGGGGAAATGGTATATCAGTTGTTGATGATTGCACTTTCCTCGGTCGTGATATTTTATCCCGGTTGGGAAACCCTGAAAGGAGCGTGGAGATCCGCGATTAATGGTGCCCCCAATATGGATGTACTTATCGCCATGGGATCGCTGGCAGCATTGGGGACGGGGTTTGTAGCCTTGCTCCATACGTTTGGGATGGCACCGCCCTTCCACAGTTTTGCGGGTATTGCCGGCATGATTATGGCCTTTCATCTTACGGGTCGCTATGTAGAGACCAAGGCCAAAGGGCGTGCTTCTGAAGCAATAAAAAATTTAATGACGCTGGAGGCTAAAGAGGCAACTATTATTCGTAACGGCAAGGAGATGACCATCCCCGTAAAAGACTTGGAGGTGGATGATGTGATGATTGTCCGTCCCGGTGAAAAGATACCGACAGACGGCAAGGTCATTGACGGTGAGAGCAGCGTGGATGAATCGCTTGCCACGGGCGAATCGATGCCGGTCAGGAAAGAGAAAGGTGATGAAGTGATCGGGTCGACGATCAATAAGAATGGTACGCTTAAAGTGCAGGCGACCAAGGTTGGCAGTGAGACTTTTCTGAACCAGATTATTCGGATGGTTGAAGAAGCCCAGAGTTCTAAGGTGCCCATACAGGAGTTTGCTGATCGCATTACCGCAGTTTTTGTGCCCGTAATCATTGGATTGGCATTTGCTACCTGGGCAGCATGGATGATCTTCCCAGAATTTTTTGGGCAAGTTGCGGTCTGGGCATCGGGATTTATTCCCTGGATCAATCCCAATATGGGATCGGTAGCGCTGGCCTTTTATGCGGCCATTGCGGTATTGGTCATTGCTTGTCCCTGTGCATTGGGATTGGCTACGCCCACGGCTTTAATGGTAGGAACCGGTCTTGGAGCCGGAAACGGCATTCTAATCCGTAAGGGTAAAGCTGTTGAGCTC
>CAYNKF010000375.1:0-2737 GCA_964397705.1 uncultured Balneolaceae bacterium
GCTTCATATCTAACAGCGTGCTACTCCTGGATGAGGTACTGACGTTAATGCCCTTTTTAGAAAGATAAACTTTTACTTCTTGGGCAGGTAGCGAATCGACTGTAAATGTAACAATACCTCCTTTAATTTGCCCTATATCATGGATGGTGATCCCGGGCAATTTTGCCATTTCCCAACGCAATTTTTCTGCCAGATTGGTGATATACTTCCATATTCTTTGGATCCCGGTATCATTGGCATATTCTATGGCTTCCTTTAATCCCATGATACCGGCATAGTTCATTTCCCAGTTCTCAAATCTCCGGGCATCGTTACGCACTTCATACTTGTCCTCTGATGTCCATTCGGCAGCATGTAAATCAATAAAAGGAGGGAGGAGTTTTTTGATTTGATCCCTCTTAACAAATAAAAACCCGGTACCTCGAGGACCGCGCAGGTATTTTCGTCCAGTCGTAGAGAGCATATCACAACCAATTTTATCTACGTCTACAGGATACTGGCCCACCGATTGACAGGCATCCACTAAATAATAACAGTCGGATTTTTTAGCAATATTTCCAATTTCTTCAACCGGATTTACAAGTCCACTATTCGTGGGTATATGGGTGATGCTTATTAGTTTGACATTACTATCCATCATTTTTTCGAGTGCGCTTACCGATGTTTGACCATGATCGTCATTGGGAATAACCTCAATTGTAATATTTACTTGCTCCTTAAGCCTTAAGTAAGAAAGATAATTACTTGCATATTCAGCTTTAGAAGTAAGGATTCGATCCCCATTGCTAAAATCGATCGAAAAGAATGCCATATTCCAGGCTGACGTCGCATTTTCGAGCAGTGCAATTTCATCTGGATGAGCATTTATGAATTCACCAATAACAGTATAGGTCTGTTGAATAGATTCTCTGTTCCTATGAGCTGTTTCGTATGCTCCATACGAAGATTCTTCATGGAGATACGTCATAATACTTTTTGAGACAACCTGTGGCATTAATGAAGCACCGGCATTATTAAAATGAATAACATTTTGAGTACCCGGGGTATCATTTCTAAACCTCTGAACATTCATAACAGACTATAATTCTGTATAGGTAATTTATATTTTCTTATTTCATAAAAGTTGCACAAAAATCGTAAGGGAGGAATATCCTAAAAAGGGGAAATAAAAAAAGGCGATGTTCTACACATCGCCTTTTAAAGGTATGATTGATAAAGTTTTAGTTTCCAAATCGTTTTAGAAACTCATCATAGGCTTCTAATGCAGCCTCATCTTCGCCCATTTCATCTAGGGTTTCAGCCCGAACGATCATGGCTTTCTGTAGATATTCCTGGTGTTTATTAGAGTCTTTGAATCTATTAATAAGCTCCTCACTCGTTTCCAGCAATGTAGAAGTATCATCCTCATCAAGAATCAGGTCGAATCTTCTGCAATGAATCTCATCGATCTTCTCTTTCATGAGGAGTTCAGAATTCGAGTCCAATCTATCAATAATAGTATTGTAAAGAGGAAGTAACTCATCAGAAGGCGCTTCTTTCTTTTCTAAGATATTGGCCTTGAAAAGCATCGCTCGTGAAGCCTGATCATAAAACTCATCATTATTTGAATCTTTAAAACGATTAATTACTGAGTTTAAAGCGGGGAGGGCTTCATCTTTTTTATCGAGCTTTAAGAATGCCATTGCTCGACGAATAACAGCACGCTCTACAGACTCTTTAAAATCAATGTTCTCTTCATTGTCGTACCGATCAATTATTTCTTCGAGTGTTGGAACAAGTTCTTCCCATCGCTTCATCTTATGGAGCAAATCAGATTTGCGAAGCAATGCTTTTTTTACGAATTGATGTTCCTTAGTCACATTTTGCATAGCGTTAGTTGATTTTGTTGCTTGAGACATAGGTAATTCAAGGTCAATGGGATGAATGTCTGCTTTTTCCTTTTCTATAGTCTTTTCAGAGGAGGTTGATTCTGATTTTTGATCTGATGGTTCATCCTGATTAATATTTGTATCGTCCTCGCCTTCCAGATCGTCACTTTTATTTTTTTCTATGGTATCTTGTTCTCCTACATCCTCTGGTGTATCAGAGAGTTCTTCGGATGTAAAATTTTCTTCGTTTTTCTCTTTGGTTTCAGTAGACATGTCAGTTTCCTCCTCAATGTTTTTATCATATTCCTGAACAGATGGATCTTCTTGACTAGTATTGTCAGGAGAACTTTGCGATTGGTTATTTGGAATATCAAAAGAACTATCTTTTGAATCTGATGATTCAAAACTGCTTAAGAAATCATCGAGATTATTTTCACTTATCTCTTCTCTTTGAACTTGTTGGTCTTTATTATCGCTATCGGTGTGATTGTTCTTATGCTCGTTTCTGTTGTTATTATTACTATCAGAAGCTTCGACAGCTGCAATTTCAGCAGTAACTTTGTCTTTATCGGCTCCGCTATATAACACTTCATCTATAGTAGATACCCCAACATGAGAGACAATTTTTTGGAATGTCCCCGAAATGTATTTAATGATAAGATCCGTTTTTTTGTCTTTAAAATAGTTTTCAAAAACCTCTTTAATTTTTTCCGGAGGCAGTTGATGAATATCCGGATGCTCATCAAAAATTCCTTCGTAAGCAGTAACAAGACCTTTTGCTAATGCAGTCTTTGTTGTTTCAGGATTTTTAAACTCTTCAAAGTATTTCCCTGGTTTACCATCGTTATCGATGATAGAAAAATCCTTTA
>CAYNKF010000376.1:0-2717 GCA_964397705.1 uncultured Balneolaceae bacterium
TCAATTACACTTAGGCTGGAATGGTTTTAGCGGTGATTTACCTGAAGGGTTTCAACGCTCGGAATATCTCCTTGAGCACGGTTTTCTGGATTTTATAACACCTCGTCCTCAAATAAAGGACAAGCTCACCAAACTGATTAAGATTTTACTCCATAAATACGAAGAGTAAATACAATTTAAATATAATTAATAGCGATCTCCTATCGCCCAATGTTTATTGGAATGGCACTCCGAGGTTTCGGGGCGCCATTCTTAGTATTAAATCATCTATTATGAAAAAACTGATTTTGGTTATTTTTGCAATAGGTTGGCTAGTGCAGCCAACTCTGGCTCAGGAAAAGAAACAAATCGCATTTGAGCATGTTGTTGATCAAACGTTTTCTCCGGAGGAAATACGCAATGTCAACTGGATGCAGGATGGACAGTTTTATACTGCTCTGGAACGTACGCAAAACAATATTGAACTCCGCAAGTACAATATTCTTAAAGGAGATTATGAAGTTCTTGTATCAGCCACCGATTTGCAGGTTGCTGGCAGAGATAAACCAATTCCAATTCAGGGATACCAGTTTTCCTCTGATGAAGAGAAGATTTTAATTAAATCGGATGTTGAACAGATCTGGAGACGAAGCACGCGGGAAAACTATTTTGTCTATGATCTCGAAACCGGTGAAACGCAAAAACTTACGCAGTCTGATAAAAAGCAGCAGTACGCACAACTATCACCTTCGGGAAACAAAGCGGCTTTTGTGCAGGATAATAATCTCTATTTGGTGGACTTAGAAAGCGGTGAAGAGAAAGCAATTACTGAGGATGGTAAATTCAATCATATAATTAATGGGGCCACCGATTGGGTATATGAAGAAGAGTTCGGTTTTGCTAAAGCTTGGTACTGGTCGCCCGATGGAAGCAAAATTGCATTTTATCGTTTTGATGAGTCTCATGTGAAGGAGTTTTTTATGACGGATTGGGGCAAGTTGTATCCCGGGTTGACACGATTTAAATATCCAAAAGCCGGTGAAGAAAATGCGATTGTTAAAATCGGTGTATACGATTTGGGATCCGAAAAAACCACGTGGATGGATGTGGGATCAGAAAACGATCAGTATATTCCCCGAATCAACTGGACGAAAGATCCTGAGGTTTTGGCGATTCGGCGGATGAATCGACTGCAGAATAAACAGGATTTGATGCTCGCTGATGTGAATACCGGTGATACAGAGATCATCAAAACGGAGACATCGGATGCATGGATAGATGTGAATGATGATCTGAAATTCCTGGAGAACGGAGAGCAGTTTATATATGTAAGCGAGGAATCGGGTTATAATCATATTTATTTGTATGATATGTCCGGTGAGCAGATTCGACAGATTACCAAAGGTGATTGGGAAGTAACGAACTATCTGGGATATGATAAGAATTCGGATAAGATCTATTATGTAAGTACCGAAGAATCTCCGCTACAGCGACACTTGTACAGCATCAATATTGATGGCAGCGGGAAGAAAAAGATGAGTGATGGAGAGGGCTGGAACGAGATCAATATGAGTCGTGATTATGAGTATTATATCAAAACGACCTCGTCGCCCGGAAATCCCCTCACTTATACCTTGCACGAAGACGATGGCACGCAAGTGCGGATGCTCGAAGAAAATGAGGTGCTGGAACAAAAACTCTCAGAATATGCAATGCCTTCAAAAGAGTATATTAAGATACCGTTAGAGCAGGCTGAGCTGAATGGATATATCATGCGGCCTTCTGATTTTAATCCTGATAAGAAATATCCTACGCTGTTTTATGTATATGGCGGACCGGGAAGCCAGACGGTGACAAAGAGTTTCAGTTCAGGTCAGCGGGCGATGTGGCACAAATATATTGCCGAGCAGGACTATGTTGTAGTAAGCATCGACAATCGCGGGACGGGTGCTCATGGACGTGATTTTGAGAAACAGATCTACAAAAAATTAGGACAGTACGAAGTTGTCGATCAGATTGATGCTGCCAAGTATCTAACAGAAACCTATGATTTTATTGATAAAGACCGATTAGGTATTTGGGGATGGAGTTATGGCGGATACATGTCGAGCTTGGTACTTGCACAGGGTAATGACCTTTTTGATACAGCTATTGCTGTGGCTCCGGTTACAAATTGGCGTTTTTATGATACCATTTATACCGAGCGTTTTATGCAGACACCACAAATGAATCCGGAAGGCTATAAAAAAGGATCTCCAATTACCTACGCCGATCAGATTGAAGGTAACTATTTGTTGGTGCACGGTACCGGTGACGACAACGTTCATTTCCAGAATTCCGTTGAGTTAGTAAATGAATTGGTGACAGAAGGTGTGCAATTTGAGTCGATGTATTATCCGAACAGAAGTCATGCAATTTATGGAGGCAATGCACGCAATCACCTCTATAAAATGATGAGCAATTTTATTTTAGAAAATTTATAGTATGGGTCGAGTTCAATTTGCCGATTACGCTAAAATTTATGTTACCGGTGGTGACGGTGGACCAGGATCGGTTCATTTTCGTCGGGAGAAATATGTGCCAAAAGGTGGTCCCGACGGTGGCGATGGTGGTGATGGCGGCGATGTTATTTTGAAAGGGAATGAGCAACTGAACACACTGCTCGACCTCAGGTATCGTAAATATGTGAATGCCAAAGACGGAGAACGTGGAGGCCCCAGCAAAAAGAAGGGTAAAAG
>CAYNKF010000377.1:0-2692 GCA_964397705.1 uncultured Balneolaceae bacterium
TATAGAAGAGTCTGATCTTATTCTGTTTGTGGTAGATACCGAGGCCGGCATAACCAGTCTCGACCAATCGGTAGCCCAACTGCTTAGGCAGGAAGAGAAGCCGGTATTACTGGTCGCCAACAAAGCTGATAATGAGGAGCGGGAGCTAAATGCCACCGAATTTTATTCCTTAGGATTTGAAGAATTGTTTCCAATTTCAGCATTAAGCGGACGTGGTACCGGTGACTTGCTCGATGAAGTCGTGAAATTACTCCCTGAGGAAAAAGATGAACCTGAAACATCCATCCCAAAATTAACGGTTGTAGGACGTCCAAATGTGGGAAAAAGTAGCTTCATTAATGCGTTGTTGGATGATGAACGCTGCATTGTAACTGATATTCCCGGAACAACGCGCGATTCTATCAACAGTAAACTTATTTACAACAAGAATGAATATATCCTCGTCGATACGGCGGGACTACGAAAGAAAGCCAAAGTTAAAGAGAATGTAGAGTTTTACAGTACCGTTAGAACCGATAGGGCACTTAAAGAATGTGATGTCGCCCTGATTATGCTCGATGCCATGCGCGGGTTTGAGGAACAGGATAAACGCATTCTTCGGGATGCAGCAAAGTATAACAAAGGAATCGTAATTGTGCTCAATAAGTGGGATTTAGTACCTGAAAAAGACACGAATATCCACAAAGAGTTCGAAGAATATGTTTACAGTCGTGTGCCGATGATGAAATATATTCCTATTGTTTCTATATCAGCAATACACAGGAAACGTATTCATCGCGTAATAGATGTGGCTGAAAAGGTGTTACAGGAACGAAAAAAGACGATAAAGACTTCTGATTTAAACGATTTTATCGAACGTATCTTGAAAGAAAAATCATTGCCGGTTCGGCGGGGCGTTAAACTAAAAATTAAATATGGGACCCAAGTAAAGTCGAATCCACCGGTGTTTAAGTTTTTTATGAATAAGCCTGAGGAACTACCGGCCAGTTATCGAAGATTTATTGAAAATAAGATTAGAGAGGAGTTTGGATTTACCGGCGTTCCTATAACAATGAGATTTGTTCAGAAATAATTGATATTCCTTTTGACGTGAATCATTGAATCAGTTATTTTTCCAGCGATATTACGTTGAGCAACACCCAATTTTTAATTGTATACTCATGCCAACACCACAAAACCTAGAACAACCCAGAGCTAATGCGCTTAATGAACAGTATGACAGAGAGCGCTCATTTTCGTTTCTGGAAAATTTATATCTGCCGGAAATCTTCAAAGCGCTGTGGTATACGCTAAAGCAGATGTTCCAACCCAGTGTAACTCTGCAGTATCCCGAAGAAAAGTGGGAGCCCCCGTCAATATTTAGAGGACGGCCGGTGTTGGTTGAGGATAATGGCAAAGAACGTTGTGTAGCTTGCGGCTTATGTGCAAGAGCTTGCCCGCCATTGGCTATCAGCATGCAGGCGAATGAAGATTCTGATGACCCCAAGGAACGATATCCCGATTTTTTCGAAATTAATATGCTTCGGTGCATCTACTGCGGATATTGTGAAGAAGTTTGTCCGGAAGAGGCCATCGTCATGAGTAAGGATTATGATATTGTATTTGAGTCCAGGGAAGAGGCTATTTATGACAAACAGCGGTTGCTCGTTCCTAAAGAAGATCTACAAGAGCGACTTGAATTCTTGCGTGAATACAAAAACCGTCAATTCGGTCAGTTCTGGGATTTTCAAGAGGAAAATAATATTCACTCCGTCCGTGACCGAGATAAGGAATTCCATTCCGGGCTATCTCTCGTTGAAATGCTTGAACAGCAACGTCACAATGACGATGTTGAGCCCGAATCTGAATGGGTGAGATAGTCGAATGATGACTGATAGGGAAATTTCACAGGAAGACCTTGACCGCTTGATAGACGATGCCTCATATCTACAAGATGAGGCAGAGGCGATGCAATATGTTATTGATGATGTTCCTTATGCTAAAACTCCTCCTGAGGGACGTTCAATTGCAGAAATGTTGTTGCTCATTGATCATGCTCAACTTTCCTATTATCGACCGATATTGGAAGAGGCTATAGATAATCCTCGGCCCACTCACCTGGATAACTATACTCATTTTAAGGAAGATTTTGAGAAAGATGAGGAAAAATTAGAGGACGTACACAAGATCCTGAAAAAAATTGCCAAACACAGAGCAGGACTTGTCAATGCTATTAAGAATATTTCGTTAATTGATTGGGAAACAGTTGTTTATAGAGATAATGATCAACTTTTTCTTTTCGATTTTATGCAAGAAATGATACGCTTTGAAAGGGGAGTACTAAAAGATATCGCCGATCAAGTACGGATTTACAACCAAGAAAAGAAGCGACAGCGTGATATTGAACAGCGTCGCTCACAACGACAAGACCAACATCCCACTGAAAACTAAGACTGCCAAAGCCAACCTGTATGATTTGGGCAACATTATTACTCATATTTGTCAGTGGTTATGTCGCAGCTAAATTTTTTAGTCTGACCAACAAAAGGGGACAACTTAAGTTTCTTGGGCTTACCATTGCATCCGGGATATTTATGGTAATGCAATTTTCTGTTTTTCTGGATCTTTTGATGACAGACCCGAATGTAACTACAGCCTCTGAATTTATAATTGAATGGGGTACGTTTTTGAAAAACGTAGATTATTCTTTGAA
>CAYNKF010000378.1:0-2675 GCA_964397705.1 uncultured Balneolaceae bacterium
GACGTCGAATAGCATCTAAACAGGTAGAACTGGCATATACCGGAATAGTTTGCTCCTGCTTGTAACAAAACAGCCGCAGGTCGTCGAGCCCGGCAATATGATCCATATGCTCGTGCGTAATCAGCACCAGATCGATTTCCGAAAGTCCGGCTCGAATGGACTGCAGCCGAAATTCAGGTCCGGTATCAATAACCAGAGACGACTCTTCTGTTTGTATCCATGCCGAACAGCGCCAGCGTATATTGCGCGGATCTCCATCAATTTGCTCTTTGCCGAATCCCCCGGCAGTTGGGACGCCCATCGAAGTTCCGGTACCCAAAAACGTTAACTTCATCGTCTAAATATCAATATCCATTTCTTCAATTTCGCTGTCTTTGTACTTATCAAACCGATCCCATAGTTCCTTCAGCTGTTTGCGTACAACCGGCTTGATATAAATATCCGTTAATTCCTGCTCTTTATTTTTAAGAACACGGGCCAGCAAACCCACCTGTTGCTGCTCGGGTTTCTTCTTATTTAGAACTACCAGCTTCTGTCCTTCCATTACGCAGGAATCTCCCCGAAAGGTTCCCTTTTCCTTGCGGATAGTATACCCCAGTTGTTCAACAAGCTCTTCAAGTTCTAAGATCAGTTTTTCGGTTTTCATGAGTTTAAAACGTAACCCCTATTTGAACACTGTGACCTTTCAAGTCATAATCGTAAATATCGTCTTCGATATCATATCTGCGCAAATCATACTTATAACCTATCGATAGCCCCTTGTCACCAAATAATCGATCTATATACAGCTTGCCGTGGGCATTAACAGTTCCAATCGATCCTCCAAAAAACCCGCCCGTTGCAAAAGAAAATCCATAGGTGGGCACTGCTCCTAACTCAATACGAACATTTTTTGCAGGTCGCCAAACACCATTTATGCCCCCTCCCGCTGCAAGCATCCCAAATTGGAACCTACTAACCGTAGGAAATATTAACGATCGATCACTTGTAATATTCGTATATCGCGACGCAATGCGAAGGGGAATTTTAATATTTACTTTGGAACTTCTATATACATTAAGCCCAAAGTCATAATTTCCGCCTGTATGAAAATATGATGCATCGTCGATGCCCGTTATTTTACCCCCTACCGAAAGATACAGGTTAAGTCCTACTGTATTATATCCGGCTATTATTACAGGTCCGTCATATTCAAAAATCCCTTCCATTCCTTCTCCATTTGAGTCTCCTCTAAATGAAGCTTCCATTGATTCAATGCCAACAAATACTTCGGATAGCGGCCTACTGTATCGAGGTCCCGTCTCACCTACCGAAAACATCTGGGCCTGTAACTGATTGACATTTACAGTCATCAGAACAAAAAGAGCCGATAAGAAAGAAACTAAGATTTTATATTTTTTTTCAAGAAGCAGGGAATTCTTTTTTGTAGCTTTACATTTCATATATATCATCCTTTAAATGAGTACAAAATCTATGAAAACCGCAGGACTCTTAATAATTCTTTTATCAATGTCATTATATACTGCTAATACAACCACAGATTCCGTTTACGAGTTCAAAACTACAAACATTGACGGAGAAGAAACATCCCTAAATAAATATGAAGGGAAAGTTTTACTAATCGTCAATACCGCTTCGGAGTGTGGTTATACTCCACAATATGAAGGTCTTCAGGCATTATATGAAAAGTACAGTGACGATGGACTTGTAGTATTGGGTTTTCCCGCTAACAATTTTGGCGGACAGGAACCGGGAACGGATGAGGAAATTAAACAGTTTTGTAAGGTGAATTATGATGTTGGCTTTCCAATGTTTTCGAAGGTATCGGTTAAAGGGGACGACCAGCATCCATTGTTCTCATATTTGACTACCACCGATAATCCTGATTTTACCGGTGCCATTAAATGGGATTTTGAGAAATTTTTGATCGACACGAACGGAAAATTGGGTCATCGCTTTCGAAGTGATGTTAAACCACAGAGTGATGAGATATTAAGGGCAATAGAAAAGGAATTAAACAGTTAGATATGATGTATCCCTAATACATCCCATCACCATCCCGATGGAGGGCCGTAACTGATACTTGCGGTCCTCCCTTTTTTATTTAATTCAATAAATGTGATGTGAGCAAAAATTCAGGTATTCGAACATTTATTATTTTCCCATCGTCCCGCTCCATAGTATAATACCCGCGCATACTACCACGATATGATTTTAGCACACAAAAGCTGTTGTATTCATGCTCAGAACCGGGCTCGATTGTGGGCTGCTTACCAATTACTCCTGCTCCATCAACCTCGTGGTCTTGTCCACTGGAGTCTTTAATTTCCCAATGCCTTCGTAACAATTGAACCGACCGATCTCCCATGTTTCGAATGGTAACGAAGTACACAAATACATGTTTATCAACAACAGGACTCGATTCTTCTTCTAAATAGGTAGGCTTCACCTCAACACTAATGTCATGGGAAACCTCAACAAATGTGGGCTGATACATAAAATAAATTGACTTAATTTACTTCTATAGTAATAAAATCCCCCTGTGAATCAAAAGATCAAAAATTGCATAAATTATGCTTGACATAAGAGTCAAAAGGTCGTTATATTTGGGCTCTCATTTGGTCCGGTAGTTCAGTTGGTTAGAACGCCTGCCTGTCACGCAGGAGGTCGCGAGT
>CAYNKF010000379.1:0-2670 GCA_964397705.1 uncultured Balneolaceae bacterium
CACCAGCATAATTAAAAAAATATGTTCCAGCAGGCCTCTTAGCCGCACGCAAATACAGTTTTTTAGAATTGTAAATTTAACTCTGAAGATATGATCAAAAAAAGCTAAACAATAATAAAATTCATCTAACGATTAGCAAAGAACTTTTATAAGGTCGCTGAATATCCAATAATGATTTTAAGTATCTTGAATAGTACTTTTGACTTCGGCACAAAAGTCAACAATAATCCGCTGTCCATGATATATACAATGCATAGAATTTATTCAATCCTTGGTTTCTTGCTCATATTGCTTCTTTGGGGATGCTCAACATCCGAAGAGTTTTCAGGCTATTCGTATGATCCCGAAGGCGTTACTGAAACTTCTGATAAAGAAACCAATCCCCATTATACACGGGTTATTGGTGTCGATGACGGAAAAATTTGGGTGAGCAATGATTTTCCCGGTGCACGGATGAACGACTTTTATCAGGTTAACGACTCCCTCTACCGCGTTACCATCAAACCCGAACGCGATGCTATCAACAACAGTCCCTGGTATGCATTTCAGATCTGGAGCGTTGAACCGGATACCATCAAGTTACAACTCGATTATGAGCATGGAAACCACCGGTACATTCCCAAGCTCAGCCAAAATAGCAGGCACTGGCAGCGTATCGACAGCACAAATTATGCTGCTGATACCACCCGTGGTACCGCCACCCTGACCCTCAATCTCGAACAAAAACCCCTATGGGTTTCGGCGCAAGAACTTTTCACCTGGGATGAGTATAATTCATGGATCGACTCGCTGGCAGAAAAATCATTTGTTTCGCGGGATACTGTCGGATTTTCTCACAACAACCGCCCAATTTTAAAGTTGCATATTTCAGAAGCAAACCCCTATCAACAGCGCGGTATCATGATTATTACCGGACGCTTACACCCCCCTGAAGTCACCGGTGCAATTGGAACAAAAGTTTTTATCAATGAACTAACCTCCAATACCGAGCTGGCATCTCAATTTAGAAAGAACTTTGAAATCTGGGCTTATCCCTTTGCCAATCCGGACGGTGTGCAACAAGGCCATTGGCGGTATAATGCACGAGGCGTAGATCTCAACCGCGATTGGAAACATTTCAAACAGCCGGAGCCACAAGCAATTCGAAATGATTTACTTGCTCTCCAAGATGACAGCCTGCGCAAAGTATATTACGGCATTGACTTCCACTCGACGGATGAAAATCTCTTTTATCCCATTAATAGGGAAATAGAAACCTTTCCCGACGACTTTACTTATCAGTGGATAGATTCCTTACAACAAACATTCCCCGACTATCCCATTGAAGTAGAACCTTTTCCACCGAACTCACCAATCACCAAAAACTGGATTTACCATACCTTCGGAGCCGATGCCGTGACCTATGAAATTAGCGATACGGCTTCTCGTGATAGCATGAGGACCGTAACCCGCGAAAGTGCGCGCATAATCATGCGAAAGCTACTTCGTGAGATGGAAAAGTAACATTCCAAACTTAGTCGCTTTTAAATAATAGCCAGTCGATAAATACGTTATTCTTCATGTTTTGTTTATCTTCGATTGCTATAATCGGCTTTAACAGATTTCGGGGTTATAATCCCTTTAAACCAACCGAGCATTTATAAAACTGATGGCACATTCACACGACCATGGACATCACCACCATCATCACGGCAAAGACCAAACCGAGGGGCGTCTGTGGATCTCCATCATCCTTAACTTTATTATTACTGCTGCGGAATTTATCGGCGGCATCATCTCCGGCAGTCTTGCCCTGCTTTCTGATGCGCTCCACAATCTAAATGATACTACTTCGCTCGGCATCAGCCTGATAGCCCGAAAAATTTCCAAGAAAGAAGCCAACCGCGACAAAACTTTCGGCTACAAGCGGGCAGAAATCATCGGTGCCTTTGTTAACCTCATTACGCTTGTCATTATCGCCCTCTTTTTGATCAAAGAAGGTGTTGAGCGGTTTTACAACCCTCAACCCATTGATGGTATGGTTATGTTCATCGTAGCCATTATTGGTCTGCTGGGAAATGTAATAACCGCCATTCTGCTCTACCGTGATTCCACCGAAAATCTAAATCTTCGCAGCGCCTATATTCATATTCTTTCGGATGCGTTTTCGTCGGTTGGCGTCATTATCGCCGGTATTTTAATATTGTGGTATCAACTGTATATCATTGATACTATCTTGACTCTTATCATTGCCGGATATATTCTCTGGCACAGCTATTATATGTTGCGGCAGACAATCAATATTTTGATGGAAAGTACTCCGGCTGATATTCAAATACCCAACGTGCAACAAGCAATGGCAGAAATCAACGGTGTACTCGATATCCATCACCTGCATGTTTGGCGACTCGATGAAAAAAACATACTGCTAGAAAGTCACGTTGTTATCGATGAAGACAATATGGGCCATATGGAATCCATAAAGTCATCCCTCAAAAAACTATTAAGCACCAATTTTGATATCCATCACTCCACCCTCGAATTTGAATTTGAACCCTGTGAGGAACACCACGAAAGCCCCTGCAATTAAATATTTGATTCCCTAATTATGAGCTCAACTCTTAGATCACTACTCATTTCCCTTCTCATCATTGCAGGCTTAACAGCATGCGGACCTGAACCGATCTATGA
>CAYNKF010000380.1:0-2668 GCA_964397705.1 uncultured Balneolaceae bacterium
CCTGCTGCTACGGAAGACTCATTTCGCAACACAGCATATTCTCTGGCGTTCAACAAGTCCAATTTTTGTTCAGGACCTTGGATACCATAATAGCTACTATAGGTCGCTTCAAAATTAGTGCGCGACCCACTCTTCGTAGACACAAGAACTACACCACTGGCAGCCCGTGTACCATATATTGCCGCAGAAGCTGCATCCTTCAATACCTGTATCGATTCAATATCACTTGGATTCAAATAACCGATACCCCCATTTTCAATAGGTACACCATCTACAATATAGAGGGGATCACTATTGTTGATAGAAGTCGTACCGCGGATTCGCACTGATGAAGAGGAACCGGGTGCACCTGAACTAGAAGTCACACGAACTCCGGAAAGACGACCCTGCAGGGCATCATCCAAGCGTTGTACCGGAGCCTCATCTAAATCCTCTGAACTTACAGAAGATATCGAACCACTTACATTTCTTCTCTGCTGAGTTCCATACCCAACAACCACAATTTCTTCTCCAGTAGCATACGTGCGGGGCTGAAGAGCTACATTTAGTTCGTTTTGTCCATCATATGCAATCTCCTGTGTTTCATACCCAATATAAGAGAAACGCAAGGTATCCTGCATCTCTACCGATGGAAGCGAATATTGTCCATCGATATCTGTAGATGTACCACGACTCGTTCCTTTGATAATAATATTTACTCCGGGAAGCGTTTCGTTTGTTTCACTATCTGTCACAACACCGGATACAGTATCAGCTGCAATTTCAACATTTGTCTCAGACAGCTTTGAAATTACAAAGGTACGATTATCAATATATTTATAATCTAGATCATGAGGCTCTAAAAGCTTTTTTATTTTTTCTCTCAGCGTTCCGTCGAGCTCTTTTGCAGAACTGAATTTTCCATCCACAATACTGGATTCGTAAAGAAATACCACATTGTAACCGGTTTCAATACGTTCCAATTTTTTCTCTAAACTTACCGTCTTATTTACCTCTTGGGTTTCTACAAAGTTTTGGTTTAGTACATACTGTGTCGACTGATCAGCCCACACGGCATTGACACCAAATAAAAAGATGAACAAAACCAAGAAGGTGTATCTTTTAGTTTTCATATCATTTAGATTTTTAATTATATAATTAATCATGATCCAGTATTCTATGAATCAGTTTTTTCGTTGATATACACTGTCTGTTCCCGTTTTTCTATATCTACATCCAATGTTTGTGCAAGACCTTTTAGAATGAAACTCAAATTTAAATTCTTGAACCTACCGGTAAGCTTTTTATCCAAAAGCGCATTATTATTTACTATAACCTCAACACCATAGGTAAACTCAATTCTTTTAACCAAGTCTGAGAGTGGAGTATTATCCAATACTAAACTATCACTGGCCCAAGAGGTATAAACATCTGGATTAACTTGTGCTACCTCGATTTCGTCAAGGCTGTGAGAAAATAGCGCCATCTGATTTGGCTCCATGTCATACTGTAAGTTCTTGTTTCTCAAAGAATCTTGAACATTAACTCTCACCCTTCCCTCTTTTAATACGACCCTACTTTGTCCATCAGTTGTATTTACTGAAAACTCCGTTCCCAGAACTGATACATCCCCATCAGGTGTATGTACGATAAATGTTCTGGACTGATCTTTCGGCTTTCGAGTTATGCTAAAAAGAGCCTCTCCTTCTAACCAAACGCGCATGGTATCAACGGTTGTTAATCTTTCAGGGACTCGCATTTGGGAGTTGGCATTCATCACAATATCGGACCCGTCAGAATATTGGACCGTTGTTTTTTGCCCCGGCGTGGTTTCTATAAGTTGATAATTAATCGAGGCGGCCCGACTACTTTCTGTTCCGTCGTTCTGTTGTAAAAGTGTGTGCCGGGCCAAAAATCCAACTAAAAGCAAAATACCAGCAGCTGCAGCCATAGTGGCCCAAACCATCTTATCGTTCCTTCTCTTTATTTCCTGAAGAGGTCTGTATCGATGTTCCGAGTCGATACGACCCATCAGACGTTCTAATTCCAGATCCGTATCTGGCTTTGGAATGGTCTGTGTGCCTCTAACGAACAATAATTTTGCTTTTTTTATTAACTGCTCATTTTTAGCACTTTCCTGCATCCAAGCAGTCCATTGCTCCTTTTCCTCCTCCGATGCACTTCCTTTAAGAAAGCGGACAAAAGAGTCATCCTTTAATAATTCGGAGAGTGTGTCAGGCATTGGCTTATTTACTTTTTCTATTAGATTAACCTCGATTTCACCTTAATAGAGAGACCCCAACCTTATTTCTACTCAATTTTTCTCAAAATTTTTCTACCTTAAACTCATAATCAGCATAAAGTACTGGCAGGCATTGACTTAGCAGGAAATAATAAGTCAATTAAGGTTAATCATCCAGAAAAATTCGCAAATTCTCCAAAGCATCATGTACCAGATTATAGATGCTTTGTGCGCGAATCTGCAAAATTTCGGCAAGCTCTTTTGTAGAAAGGCCTTCAAAATATTTTAAATAGATCACTTCTCGCTGACGTGGGGTAAGATCGGCAATTGCCTCTTTTAAGTCTCCTTTTTTTTCTTTTTCCAGGTCCAACGCTTCTTGCCAAACCTGATAATTGAGTAGTGCATCAAACTCTTCTGAAAAATATTTTTTATTAACATCCTCTCTTC
>CAYNKF010000381.1:0-2654 GCA_964397705.1 uncultured Balneolaceae bacterium
CCGCGTTCATCATAAAAGTACTTGCTAGGCAATTGCTTTTGTTGCTTTGTCAGTCCTTCCAATACTTCTTCATGCGTAAGACTTGTATCAACGGACGAAAGATCTTCCATAAAGAATATTCAAATTGCAATGCTATTGAATATCTACAACGGTGAACAACATTGTTATCGTTCTCTGTAAAAATATATTTTTTTATTCTTTGAATCCTTGCCGGTCTTAATTTTAACTCCCTTTTTTTGATTGTACTGATAGACTGCCGTTCGCATAGAATTTACGCTTTTGTCATCCTCATAATCTATTTCGATAGCATCGCCACCAACTTCAAGCTGATCAAGAGCTTCCAACAAAGGCTTAAATTTCGAAGACCTTTTTTTCGAGGTATGAATTTTTTCTCGATCTACAAATTTAATATCCATATCAAATTTATTTTTAAACTTTTTCTCATAGCATACATTTAATGTACAATATAACTTATAAAATAATGTACATACCCACTATAACTATTGGAATATCCTAATAGAAATACCATATAAAAAAAGGCTTGCAGAATTATCTGCAAGCCTTTTAGAAAAATATGATAAAATCAACTTACCTATTATTGTATTTCGTAAAATTGATCATAAACATAATCCCAAAAGTCTGCCAGATTTGAACCTTTATTATGAGGATTTTTTGATTTTGTGGATTTCATTGCATCAACACAAGCTTTTTCTTTGGCGTCGTAATAGGCTTTTAGCTGGTGCGCAGTAGGGTCTTCAATCATCTCTTCAAACTTCTCTATCTTCTCAGGCATAAAGTAAAGACTTTGGATTATTTTGTTATATAACGATAAAAGGGGGCAAAAAATTTCCTTCTGATTTCTAATAAAGCAGTTTATAATTGATATTGCAATAGGCGACCGGCAAATCACTTATGAATTATGGCACTGGTAATTATTCAACCCTATACCAAGCGCTCTACTGTTAAAGGTTGATTTGATCTCCTCCTTATTTTGAATCCCGCAATTGCTTGAAATACCACCACGCTGTAAAAAAATTGCTGAGCTTAATCCTTACTTGTGCTTTCTATTGTTAATCAGAACTTGTACTCCTGTCTGCATTTTTCGGATGAAAGGAGTGGTGGGAAGAGCAAACATGTAAGAAATGCTGCATAAAAAAGCGAGCTACGGAACAACGCCTCCTATAAATAACAAAACCCTTGCAAGTCATCGACCTACAAGGGTTTAAGTGGGCGCTGCAGGATTCGAACCTGCGACTTCTTCCTTGTAAGGGAAGCACTCTAAACCGCTGAGTTAAGCGCCCATTTGAGAGAGCACAAATATACGGATATTCTATAATCTCGCAAAACAATTTATTGAAGGTTTGACAACAGTCACCTATAATTAGGTTAACAGTGTTAAGTTAATGCTTGACTTACGATTTTGATTCAACCATCTTAGTCGTAATTACATATTCGTTGGTTCTCATTTCAACATTTTTATTATGGCAGATCAACCACAAAATCACGCACCTTTCGAAGCGGTAATTGTTGACGGTGGACGCATTCCTTTTCAACGTTCAGGTACCGGGTACAAAAAACTGATGGCTTACGACTTGGGTCGCATAGCCATTGAAGGACTTATCGGCCGTGCCCCCATAAATGGTGATGACCTTGACCGGGTTATCATGGGTACGGTTATCCAGGATGTTAACACCAGTAATGTCGCCCGAGAATCGGCTCTGGGTGCCGGCATCCCCAACAACGTTCCGGCACACACCGTAACGCAAGCTTGTATATCATCCAATCAGGCTATTACCAGCGCCGTCGAATTAATACGGACGGGACAGGCTAAAATCATCCTGGCCGGGGGAACGGAAACAATGAGTGATATCCCCATCCGTTTTCGAAAGAAATTCCGGCAAAAACTGCTCGATGCCCGCAAGTATAAATCGATAAGTGATTTCCTGAAGTTTTTTAAAGGACTGCGCCCGTCTTACCTGCTGCCGGAAATTCCATCCATATCAGAGTTTTCGACGGGCGAAACAATGGGCGAAAGTTGTGATAAGATGGCGGCTCGATTTGGAATCAGCCGTGAAGCTCAAGACGAATATGCACTGCGATCACACCAACTTGCGGCCAAAGCCACTAATGAAGGCTGGCTTGATCCGGAATTGTTACCGGCTGCCGTGCCTCCTGAATTCGATACCATAGAGCATGATAACACCTTTCGCGAGGATACGTCGATGGAAAAACTTCAAAAGCTATCGCCTGCATTTATTAAACCGCACGGCACCATTACGGCAGGGAATTCGTCGGCACTAACCGACGGGGCTTCGGCTTCTCTTATTATGGAGAAAGAGGAGGCGCTGGAGCGCGGGCTAAAACCCAAAGCTATTCTCAAAGCGTATACCTATGTAGCACAAGACCCGGAAGATGAGCTCTTGCTCGGTCCTGCCTATGCAACGCCTCAGGTATTGGATATGATGGGACTGGAGCTTGCGGATATTGATGTCTTTGAATTTCATGAGGCTTTTGCCGGACAGATTTTAACGGTACTTAAAGCACTCAATTCTGATACGTTTGCCAAAGAAAATCTGGGTCGCGATAAGAAAGTGGGTGATATCCCGATGGAGAAATTTAACTGCTGGGGCGGCTCGCTCTCACTGGGTCACCCG
>CAYNKF010000382.1:0-2625 GCA_964397705.1 uncultured Balneolaceae bacterium
TCATTTTATATTGACCCTTATTAACGATTCTAGAATTTGCAGGGTTCCCACTTTAAAAACATCAAACAAAGTTATCAGCTATGGTGATTTATATCAAATATTAGTTAAAATGACATTATCGATAACGATTTCTGGATTACTGACCCTTCGGTAAATTAGGTACAGGTGATTTTTGATAATATTTATCTTTGAGCCAGAATGCCACATTTACAAGTCCAATCAGCGCCGGAACCTCAATTAGCGGCCCCACAACTCCTGCAAAAGCCTGTCCACTATTTAAACCAAATACCGCAATAGCAACAGCAATAGCCAGCTCAAAATTGTTACCGGCAGCTGTAAATGAAATGGAGGCATTCTTATCGTATTCAGCTCCCATCATTTTGCTTACGGCAAAACCAATGAAAAACATCACTACAAAATAGATCAACAGTGGTATCGCAATACGAGCTACATCCAACGGGATTTGAACGATGAGTTCTCCCTTGAGGCTGAACATTACGACAATGGTAAACAATAGAGCGATGAGCGTCATTGGTGAAATCGCTGGTAAGAACTTTTCCTCGTACCATTCCTTGCTTTTTAGACGGACCAGCCCAAAGCGACTGAGCATCCCGGCCAAAAATGGAATGCCCAAATAGATGGCCACACTCTCAGCTACGGTATAAATCGAGATATCGACAATGGCTCCCTCAAAACCGAGTAGCGGCGGTAGCTTGGTGATGAATATCCATGCGTAAAAACTGTATGCAAACACCTGAAAAACACTGTTGAGTGCTACCAGTCCGGCCCCATACTCACTGCTGCCGTCAGCTAAGTCATTCCACACAAGCACCATAGCAATACAGCGCGCTAATCCAATCAAAATAAGCCCCACCATGTATTCGGGATAATCGTGTAGAAATATAATGGCCAGGGCAAACATCAGTACCGGACCGATAATCCAGTTAAGCACCAGCGAGATACTGAGCACTTTAACATCCTTAAACACCTTTGGAAGCAGTTTATAATCCACTTTGGCCAAGGGTGGATACATCATCAAAATGAGCCCAATAGCAATAGGAATATTGGTAGATCCGCTGCTGAATGAATTAATAAAATCAGGTGTAGATGGAATAAAATAACCTATTGCCACACCTATGCCCATGGCAACAAAAATCCAAAGCGTTAAATAGCGATCAAGGAAATTCATTTTCTTCGTTGGTGCAGACATAGGCATAGCAGAGATTATAGATGAAATTTAATTTTGATTATTGATTTAATCAGTTCAATTGGGAAAGCATATAGTACATCTCAGTGGCGATTTGTCGACATCGCTCGTCGTAGGTTTGTGCCTCATATGAAGTATCGTCCGCTTGTTTGGGGTCATCGTAAGGTATCGTAATTCTAAACTCGGTCCCGGGTACAACCGGACAATTTTGATCAGCATCCGTACAGGTCATGACCGCCACAAAATCCTTGGTGGGATTAGCCTCGTCATCAAACGTTTTTGAATAACAAACCAATGGCTCTTCTTGCTCGTCATAAAAGACCTTATAGTGGGGATTCTCTCCATCCTGCTCTTCTACAGTAAAGCCGGCACGTCTGATTGCCTCAACTGCTCGGGGATTAAAAGCCGTCACTTCGGTTCCGCCCGAATAGGTTTCAATACCATCCAAGCCAAAATGGACAGCCAAGGTAGCGGCCCATATTTGACACAGGTGACTTCGCCTGCTATTATGGGTACAAATAAAAGTCAATTTAGCGGGATCCCCGTTTCTTAACTTCGTCCAAATGGAATCTGATATCTCCCAGAGCTTTTCCTTGCGGTTTTTGGGAATTTCGTCAACCTCTTTTTTTAGGCTGTTGATGTACCCCTGTAAAGAAGAATTCATTAATGTGTAAATTTAGAAATGTTAGAAAGAACCCAGAAACTTTAAGATATTTAGCAACATCCTGAGCCCGGAGTACAAGATTGGGTAGAGGATTGCTTTTCGATCATTTCTATTTTCTCAGGTGTATTTTGATCTTCTCCTTCTTCTCCTGCTTTTTGAGCAAATACTGTAATGCTATAAATACCCGTATCACCATTTTTGAACTCTTCGATCTCATCTTCAGATAAGTATTTGCTCAAAATATCGTCAGGAATAGTGATTGTCTTTTCTTTTTGAATAGTAATATTCTTAAATCCCAACTCTTTGATGTGACCTATGTATTCCTCTTTTTGGATAGCTCCAGCTACACATCCCGCATACATTTCAGCATCTTCACGAAGCGCTTCGGGGAGATCCCCAACCAAAACAATATCCGAGATACTAAAATGTCCACCGGGTTTAAGTGTCCGGAAAATCTGGGAAAAGACTTTGGATTTATCCGGCACTAAATTCAGCACGCAATTACTGACAATCACATCTGCGATATTATCGGATACCGGCATATCTTCAATATCCCCATATCGAAACTCTACATTATTATATTCCAGCTTATCAGCATTTTTGCGAGCTTTTGCGATCATTGGCTCGGCAAAATCGATACCTATTACCTTACCCTTCTCTCCCGTTTCATGTCGGGCAACAAAGCAATCATTTCCGGCTCCTGATCCCAGATCAATAACCGTGTCCCCTTCTTTTATTTTGGCGAATTGCGTGG
>CAYNKF010000383.1:0-2623 GCA_964397705.1 uncultured Balneolaceae bacterium
ATGTACTCCAGAAACTGATTGGTAATGTAAGAGATGGGAATATCGTAAATATCAAGCTCATCGCGTTTTATAAAAAAAAGAAGGAGGTCGAGCGGACCTTCAAAATTTTTAAGTTGAACTCGATACATTAATCACCGATCGGATTTGGGCTTTCCACGTAAAACTAATGGGATAAAAAGGAATTATTTGTAGCTTATCTACTCAAAGTTAATGTAACTGTTGTTTATTGCCTAACTTTTTATAGTTTTTATATCAACATTGGCTTTTTGAATTATAGACTATGGAATACGCGAATTTAGTATCAGCCGTACAAGAGAACAAAACTCAAGAGGCAAATAAAATCATCAAGGCGCTCCGCCCAAGGTTAATAGCATTTCTTCGCATACACATGAATGCAAGCCGGTCTGATGCAGAGGATTGCGCACAAGACTCTCTTCTTACCTCGCTCCAAGTGATCAAGGAGGATCGAGTGAATAATCCGGACCAAGTTGTTTCTTATATATTATCTATATGCAGAAATAACTACCTTAAAATGCAGAAGAAAAAACGACCTGAGGCTACAGATGAAATCCCCGATGATCACCAACAAGCCCCTACCCAATTACAAGCGTTGCTGGATGAAGAACAGGAACGTCTGCTTGAATGGTGTTTAAGTCAGCTTAAAGAAAAATATCAGAAATTTATGCAATATTGGTTTGATCACCCTGACTCACATGCCAAAAAAGTGGCGCAACACTTTGATATCAGCGTTAACAACGTTTGGACAAGGAAACACCGCCTAATTCAAAAACTTAACGAATGCTACCAAGAAAAAAGTAAATTATAATGTAAGGATTGCGTTTCTCAAGGGTCTTACCTACAGACCTTAAGATATTAAGATAGGTTAATACTATTTAAAGCATATAATTAACCATTTGAGAATGAACAAAATGTCAAGAGACATAGAACTGGAAAAGAAAATTGATGCCTATATTAAGGGTAAGCTGTCGGAGGAGCAAGCCCAAGAGCTTTGGGAAAAACTTCTCCAGCGCCCCGACTATATCGAGCTTTTAAAAACTGAGCTGGGTGTAAAGTCTATTCTCGAAAAGCGTTCTTCCAGCGATGACTCTACCTCTGCTGAAGAAAGCAGTATTATTTATTCAATTCAGAAATCCTGGAAGTGGATGGCGGCCGCTGCTGCAGTTGCACTCCTTGTCGTTTCAGTCAACTTCTTTCAACTTGATACAAATAAATCATTGCAGAGTGAGGTTCCCGGTGAATTTAACTTAGCTGAAAATCTCTCTTCCGCGGAAGTATTTCGTGGCCAGAAAACAGAAACGCTTCCCGCAGATTCACTGCTCAACCATGGATTCGAAGCCGCACTTTCCGGTGATATTTCAAAAGCTATTGCTGCCTATGATCAGATCATCAGCAAATACAGCGATAAATCTGCCGCTACAAAGGCTTATTTGAATAAAGGTATTATACAGTACAATAGCGGTGGATTCGGGGAATCAATCGAATCTTTTAAGGCCGTTATTAACCGAAATACTGAAAGAGACGTCTTAGAAGAAAAAGCTTATTGGTATATGGGCAATGCCTATATTAATATTGAACAACCGGAAAAAGCACGTGAAGCTATCCAAAAAGTTTATTCCATGGATGGCATTTACCGCAAACCCTCTTTCAGGCTGTTGAAAAAACTCGACTATAAATTGGGGAATGTCGATTTTGATAACATTGAAGACCAGATAAAGGAAGGCGAATAAGCTTTCGAAACTTTGCAAATAATGAGTTAATTTACTTGCAGTAAAAGTTGGTTAACTCATTTCATATTTATTTTGCAAAACCCACTGCTAGACGCTTCTGATAATGACCAAGAGTTTGAACGTACACTGCGTCCCACTCGCATAAGCGAGTTTATCGGGCAAAAGAAGGTGATCCAAAACCTATCGGTTTTTATTAAAGCGGCACAAAAACGTGATGAGGCTTTGGATCACGTTATTCTTTCGGGTCCTCCCGGCTTGGGGAAAACGACCTTAGCACACATCATTGCTAATGAAATGGGAGTTCAGATTAAGCCTACCACGGGACCTGTTCTTGAAAAGCCCGGTGACCTTGCCGGCATGCTTACCAATCTTGAAGAGGGTGATGTCCTTTTTATTGATGAAATTCATCGACTTAACCCCGTTGTCGAAGAGTACCTGTATTCGGCCATGGAAGATTATCAACTGGACATCGTAATTGATTCTGGTCCGAATGCCCGCAGCATTCAAATTGAACTGAACCGCTTTACATTAGTGGGAGCAACTACGCGAAAAGGATTGCTTACGGCACCGCTGCGTGCTCGCTTTGGTATAGATATGCGCCTAGACTATTATGATGTAGAACTTCTACAGCGCATTGCATTACGGACAGCCAGCATCTTGGACATGGGCATTACCGAAACCGGGGCACACGAAATTGCACGACGCAGCCGGGGTACTCCTCGAATTGTCAACAAACTGTTACGGCGTACCCGTGATTTTGCCCAAGTAAAAGATATGGATACCATTAACGATGAAATTGCCGATACGGCTCTTAATGCTCTGGATGTTGACGAGAATGGGCTGGATGAAATGGATATCCGCATCTTAAAAGCTAT
>CAYNKF010000384.1:0-2608 GCA_964397705.1 uncultured Balneolaceae bacterium
ACAAAAATGATGTCCAAGGGTAGAGGCGTATTTGCCATCCAAAAGCTTCGCGGCTGGTTTTGTTCAAAAATAAACAGCATACCTTTTGAGCTTGGAAGATTACGTACATCCATTAATCCTTGATTGCGTTCGGCGTTGTCATCTGCCACTGCAACTTCCACTGTTGAAAGCGTATCTCCGGAAGCAGTCAGGAAAGAAACTGACCGCGTATATTTCAGGGTTCGGCTTCGATCATCAGTATTCTTCGTATTCGATTTCTTCTGGTCCTGAGAACACGCGTTGAGGAGAGCTATCAGAATTATTAGGTGTAGTAATTTCGAATGTAGTGCTGTCTGTTGATTCATTGATTTTGTAAGTAATTGTATATTTTCCTGGATTTAAATACGTGTTGGAAGTATCTTGTTTGCCTTTCTCCAGCAGCAGATTCCATTCAAACTGGTTGAACCCATGGCTGGCGGTATCCCTGAGTGTTTTAACGGTTTGGTCTTCCTTATCTTTTATTGTAATGTCGATTTTTTCTTCTTGGATGTTCTCATCGCCAATCCAATATAGCCATTTGACATTAGGTTCTTCAAGTTCTCGATAAGGTGCGTCGCGAGTTCCCCAGTCGTCTGAGTGACGAATGTCATCAACCTTAAGAGCCAATACTTTTTCATCGCGGTTATCCGAAATAGCATGTAGTGGCTTCACATCCATAACATATACACTGCGCCCGTGCGTACCCACGACCAATTCGTGCTCTCTGGGATGTACAACCATATCATAGGATGCTACATTCGGAATTCCATTGACCAGATGCCACTGATCGCCGTCGTTGAAACTTACGTATGTGCCATGATCTAAACCTGCGTACAATATGCTAGGTTTCACCGGATCCTGGTTAATAATGTTTGTCACATCTTCGGGAAGATTTCCTTTTACCGGTTTCCAGGTTTTGCCGTAGTTCGTTGTTTTATAGACATAGGTTTTAAACTCATCATAACGGTAACCATTCAGCGAAACATAAGCCGTAGACTGATCATGTGGAGAGGCTTGCACTTCACTTACCCAGCGCTGTTTCGGCAGATTTTCAGAGACAAGATTCCACGTCTTGCCACCATCTTTGGTTACTTGGATGTTACCGTCGTCGGTACCTACCCAGATTACGCCAAAATCAAGTGGAGATTCTGAGATCGTGGTTAAGGTGGAGTAAGGGACATTTCCATTTGGCAAGTCTTTGGTTAAGTCAGGACTGATCGTCGTCCATGTTTTACCTTTATCCATCGAGCGATTCAGCTTCTGAGAACCAAAGTAGAGGATATCTGGATTGTGGTTGCTCATTTCAATGGGCGTATTCCAGTTGTAGCGATATCGAGCTTCACCAATTTCGTGCTTGGGCGTAATCTTGGAATAATTGCTTTCCGATTGGGTAATTCGGAAGTAATTTCCGAATTGATAGCCGGTATAAATAAGATCATTGTTTTCAGGATGTACCGCTATGTGCATACCGTCACCACCGAAAACACGCTCCCAGTACTCATTGTCGTAAGGAGTACCTTCCGAGGATCCATAAAATACGCCATTATCTTGCATGCCACCGTAAATATTGTACGGCTCTTCCATATCCACAGCAACCGTGTAAAACTGGGCTACCGGAGATACATTGTGACGAATAAAATTGATGGCTCCGTCGTGACTTTCGTAAAGTCCGCCGTCGTTACCAAGCAAGATATGTTGCGGATCGTTCGGATCAATCCACATAGCATGATGATCGACATGAACCGGCTGTTTTTCGGCTACTGCTTTCCATGTTTTACCGCCATCAGTTGACTTAAGCATCGGCACACCCATTATATAGAGCGTATTAGGATCGGTAGGAGATACTCGAACCTCTCCAAAATAATAGCCGTAAGTGTAAATAAGATTTTCAAGGTCATAACTATTTACTTTTTCCCAACGCTGACCTCCATTGTCCGAACGGTAAACCTGAGCCCCTTTGATGCTTGAATCAAATAATGCTTCGTTTGCATCACCGAGATAATCGGCCAGTGCTTTGGGTTTATACTTGTCTTCGCGTACGTCTTTTTTGACACGTTCAGCAGTGTATTTTTCCTGAAACCCATTGCTGCGCAGGAAGGAGTTCAGCTTTTCGTTATCGAGTTTTAAAAACTCCTTGGTACTTATCTCCACAAAGTCTGCCTGAGTAAGTTTTTCGTCATCGGCGTCTTTCTTGGTTTTTGATTCTTTTTGATTATCAACAAAGGCATACATGATATCGGGATTGCTTTGGCTCACGTCAATCCCAATACGACCGACGAACTTTTTGTCGGGAAAACCTTTCATCGATTTTTCCCAGTTTTCACCGCCGTCATTGGAAACGTAAATACCGGAACCTTCGCCGTTTTCCTGAAAATTCCATGCTTGACGAAATCGCTCCCAGGTAGTGGCCCACAGTTTATCAGGATTTTCGGGATGGCGTATAAGGTCAATCACGCCAGTGCTGTCAACAGGAGTAAGTGTCTTCTCCCAGCTTTGGCCACCATCAGTTGTTCTATAGACTCCCCGCACGTCGTTTATAGAGTAGAGGGGCCCCATGCTAGCGACCCAGGCGATATCGGGGTCAGTCGGA
>CAYNKF010000385.1:0-2590 GCA_964397705.1 uncultured Balneolaceae bacterium
CGGATGGATCTGATAAAATGAATCTCAGTGATCATACTGATCATGACCGTTCTCCAGTGTATTCTCCGGATGGGACAAGAATTGCTTTTATTCCGGATCGAGATGGTCCCACCGAACTTTATGTAATGAATGAAGATGGATCCAACCAGACACGGTTAACTATGGACAGAACAGTAGTGGGAGTTCCCGCTTGGTCGCCAGATGGCAATAAACTAGTCTATGCGGGGGACTATGAAGGTGACCGGTCCATTTTCGTTATAAATGAGGATGGGACAAATGAAACGGTGTTGACAGCTGAACTTGATTTGGCTGATAATCCTGTATGGCGTCCCAACTAACTTTTCTTATAAAGACAAGCTAAAATTTTTTAAAAGCGTATGATGTAAAAAGTCTGGAAGAGTCTCATAAATTTGCCCGCAGTGGGATAATATCCCGTTGCGGGTTTTTAATTATCTGCTTGAGCTAGTATCGAATTATATTTATCCACCTTTTCAGCATTGCCCAGCTTGCGATGGCATGTAATTAAATGATTGAGTGCTTCTTTAGCGTCGCTGTTGTTAATGCCGTTTTTCTGCTTCAGCACGTTAAAATTTTGGAGCCACAATTCAGAGGCCTTTTGATATTGATTTAATTCCTCATAAAGTATGGCCGTATTCTTCCTAAATTGCATCAGTTTAGGATGTCCTTCGCTATAATTTTTTTGACCAATTTCCAGTGTTTCTTTGTAATATTCGATTGCCTTATCTTTCCGATCTGCTTTTCGCAGCGACATGGCCAAATTATTTAAGCTGGTAGCGACTTCCGGATGATGGGGTCCTCTTACTTCTTTATTTGAAGCTACAACTTGTTTAAAAAGATCAGCGGCTTTCATGTAATTGCCTTCAAAGAAATAAATCGAAGCAAGATCGTTTCTGGTTTTTAGCACATCGGGATGATGCTCGCCATAAAAATTCAGCCTCATATGTAAAGCATCTTCAAAGTATGTTTTGGCTTTTGAAAATTCCTCCAGCCGCATATTAATTAGCCCGAGAATTCTCAGTGAAGTAGCTATATCTGGGTGTTCCTGATCATAAATGCGTCGCTGCAAGTTAAGAGCTTGACGTTCTATTTCTTCAGCTTGGGCATAGTCGTTTTTGTTGTAAAGCGTTCGTCCGAGGCTCTGTAGCGTTTGCGCGACGAGTCGATGGTTTTCTCCCAGAGCGGACTTTCGAATGGAAAGCGCTTCTCTGAAGAGACTGTCTGCTTTATCATACTGCCCTTGGGCGTTTTTAATCCATCCCAAATACTGTAGGTCGGTGCCTGTTTGCCTGCTTTCACTTCCGTGTACGGTACGGTTGATTACCAGCGCTTCGTGAAGCAGAGAGTCGGCACGTTCATAATCTCCATTCCTATAGTCTATCCACCCCAACTCTCCTATGATTGAGGCATATTTATTTTTGTTACCCAAGCTGTTATATACGGCCGCCGATTCCCTAAAATATTTTTTAGCCGTATCGTATTTACCGATCTCCATATTGTATTCGCCCCAACTGTTCAAACTTGCCGCCCATTGCCGGCTGTCGCTTGGTGAGTTATTTTCATGAAGCCTTAAAGCTTCCTGCAGAAGGGTTTTGGCTTTGTCGTATTCTCCCAGATGCAGGTAGATCATCCCAATGGATTGCGTCAACGGTGCTTTAATATCCGGTTGATCTTTTACTTCAGTTTGGATGTATTCTGTGCCCTGCTCAAGGATTTGCTGTGCTGTTATATCTTGATTGCCGGGATGATTGGGGGTTGCATGTTGGAATACCCCAATCAAATAATCTAAGGTAGTGCGTGCTTTTTGAGCTTCTTCCCGGGCTCGATTGCGTTCCTCCGTAATCTGCCAGGTATGGAAACCGATAAATCCGATAAGCAATAGTACAAATCCTGCGGCTGCAGAAATGCCCGTCTTATGTCGTTTTAAAAACTTAGATATTTTGTATCTGAAAGTGTCTTTTCGAGCTATGAGCGGTAAATTATTATTCAGGCGATCCAAATCTTGTAATAATTGATCAATCGAGTTATACCGGGTTTCCGGATCTTTGCGTAGGGTCTTCATTACGATGGCATCCAGATCTCCTTTGAGCTTTTGGTAAACCTTGTTTGAATTGGTTGCCCGCTGTGAAGCTGCTTCATCCTGTTCCGGCTGCGGAAGTTCACTATATTTTGCCGAAGGCTTTTCCGGAGTTTTGGTACTGATGAATGATTCAATTTCGGTCAGATTACTCCCATCCATATCAAACGGAGATGTCGCTGTCAGTAGCTGGTATAGTAGTATTCCAAGGGTATAGATATCCGTAGCTGTGGTAATCTTATCGTCTTTAACCTGTTCGGGAGCGGCGTAACCTAGGGTCAGTATTCGCGCGCCGGTTCGGGTTTGAAAAAGTGTTTCCTCGGGATCTTCGGGCTCCAGCAGTTTGGCGATACCGAAATCCAGCACTTTTACGTTTCCATCTTGTTTGACAAGAATATTCGCCGGTTTTAAATCGCGATGTATAATAGCATTTTTATGGGCGTATTGAACGGCCCGGCAAACAGATTTGAAGAGGTCTAGTCGCTGTTCGATGGT
>CAYNKF010000386.1:0-2565 GCA_964397705.1 uncultured Balneolaceae bacterium
CGGGATTTTTTGGACTCATTTACTAAATCGTAACGACGAACCTTGATATGATGAAAAAACTAATTGCATTTATCTATGGTGTTATCTGTTATCTAATTTTCTTCGGGAGTTTTCTATGGATGATACTTTTTCTCGGAAATTTTGAGGCCTATACGCCTACAACAGTGAACTCGGGTGCAACAGGATCTCTGGTAGAATCACTCCTCATCAACTTGGGATTGATTGCCTTGTTTGGGATTCAGCACACCGTAATGGCGCGGAAATCTTTTAAAGATTGGTGGACGAAATTTGTGTCTCGGCCGGTAGAACGAAGTACCTATGTACTGTTTTCAGCCATTGCTTTAATTCTAATTCTTTGGTTTTGGCAACCGCTGCCTGAGACGGTCTGGCAAGTTGAAACAGCGTGGGCCACGCTGGTATTACAATGGGGATTCTGGCTTGGCTGGCTGATCTTGTTTCTTTCCACTTGGATGATCGATCACTTTAACTTATTTGGAGTCAAACAGGTCTGGAAATATATGAAAGGGGAAAAACCTAGTCCCCCGAAATTTATGGAACCCGGCTTCTACAAATATGTGCGGCACCCGTTGATGTTGGGTTTTCTTATTGCCTTTTGGTCGGTACCACACATGACAGTGGGACATTTGGTTTTTTCCGTTGGGATGACGCTCTACATTTTGATAGGAGTTTACTACGAAGAAAGAGCGATGGTGCAACGCTTCGGAGAAAAATACAAGAATTATCAGAAACGCATTCCCAAATTTTTTCCAGGGTTAAAGGTTCAGAAAAAGGAATCTAAGCAAGAAGAACTAATGCAATCATAAACGATTAAAAGTTATAAAGAAGCAACTATGGCTGACCCAAAAATAATCAAAGAAGCCTTTGAAAGAAATCAAAAGGCGTTGGAGTTACGACCATCAAAAGCCAAGAGTATCGCAATAACAAAAGTTCGACTCTTTGATGGAACGACCTGCGAGGTAGAGCACAAACACTGGAATTTCAAGGTAGATATTGGTGAGGCAGAAGGCGGAAATGATGCCGGTCCTGGACCTGGTATCTTGGAACGGGGAGCATTGGGCAGCTGTCTGGCAATTGCCTATTCTCAGCGGGCAGCAGTGTTGGGCATTACTATTGATAAATTGGAGATTAATATAGAATCCGACTTTGATGCCCGAGGGATGTTATATCTTACTGACGATCCGCCTGGATTTGATGTATTACGTTACAAGGTGTATATCGAAAGTCCGGCATCGAAAGAAGAGATTTTGCAGCTTATAGAAGAAGCGGACAAACACAGTCCGGTACTGGACGATTTCAGTCGGGCAATACCGGTTGAGAGAGAGGTAGAAATAAAAACAAGGGAAGAGAAAATGACATGATATTTAGAGATAATATGAATCGAAAAAGGTACTCAGAAAGAAGGGAAATATTATCACAAACTGCGGCTACATTTTTAGGGATAGCAATTTTTGTGATGATACTGATATTCAGCGGATGTGGAAATGATGATTCTGTCCAATTCCAGAGACAAGAGGTTATCGATGTTATAATTTTGCCTGACAGTACTGAATTTAGAGTTGGAGAACAGGTACAGTTTTCAGCTTTTGTTCTAACGGAAGATGAAGATACGATTGCAACCGAAGATCTTGATGTGGAGTGGGAAGGAGAGTGGTGGTCTAGCGATTCGGATGTTTTTACGGTTGAAAATGACGGGCTTGCAACTGGAAAAAATGCTGGAGAAGCTTTTTGTATTATAGAGCTAGATTTGGAAGATGAACAAATTTTAGCAAAAGCTGGATTATTTGTGTTCAATTCTGCCCGTGTACCTATAGGCTTAGATTCTGCATATGTAAAAATGTTAAATTAAAAGGAGGTTTTATGGAACCAGCACTACAACGAAGAGTACAGCGATACGGCTGGGATTATTCCTCTCCACATTATGAAAAAGGTTGGCAAAACCAATTGTGGCCCGCCCAAAAGCGACTTCTTGAAAAGGTTAGCCTGCAAGCAGGGGAGAAGGTGCTGGATATTTCATGTGGTACTGGATTGGTGACATTCCCGATTGCAAAAGCTGTTGGAGAAGAAGGGGATATAGTTGCTGTCGACCTTTCGAAGGGGATGCTTGAAAAGGCGATAGAAGAAGCCGATAAAAATGGTTTCTCGAATATCCTGTTCAAACATATGGATGCTGAGGATCTGGATTTTTCCAATAACTCATTTGATATAGCGATAAATTCACTCGGACTGATGTACTATCCTGATCCGAATAAAGCGATACAGGAAATGTATCGTGTTGTTAAGCCGAAGGGACGAGCATTGGCTTTAGTTTGGGGACGACGCAACGCATGTGGATGGAACGAACTTTTTCCTATTATAGATCGCCGAGTAGAGTCGGAAGTTTGTCCGTTGTTTTTCCAGTTGGGAACAGGAAGAACGCTTCAAAAGACATTTAAGAAAGCTGGTTTCACTGATATTAGTTCTGAACGATTTGATATGCCACTACACTTTGATTCTGATGAACAGGCAATCATTGCTGCTTTTCTGGGTGGTGCGGTAGCTTTGGCG
>CAYNKF010000387.1:0-2549 GCA_964397705.1 uncultured Balneolaceae bacterium
GGTTTTTCACGCAGTGATGATTGGTCTCGGCGGTCTCATTGTTTTCAAAGGCATTTCCTCGATTGAAAGAATCAACAAGGTACTGATCCCATCATTATTGCTGGTCGTTGTAATTTCGCTGATACGGGCCGTAACACTTCCCGGCAGCTTTCAGGGCATTGAATATCTCTTTACGCCTGATTGGGCCACCTTAGCTCAACCAAGCCTGTGGCTTGAAGCTCTAACGCAAAACGCCTGGGATACCGGTGCTGCCTGGGGACTAATTTTAACCTATGGAGCTTACATGCGTTCTAAGGATGATATAACTATTAGCGCATTCCAAACGGGCATTGGTAATAACATTGTATCACTGCTGGCTGCTATGACAATTTTTGCTACGGTATTCGGTACGCTTGGTAGCAGCATGAGCAATGGGGAAATTCTGAATATTATGAAAACTTCAGGTCCGGCATCCACAGGACTAACATTTATGTGGATGCCACAGCTTTTTAATGAAATGGCCGGGGGCAAATTATTTGCCATTCTTTTCTTTCTGGGATTAACATTTGCGGCATTTAGTTCACTAATATCCATGATTGAATTAGCCAGCCGCGTGTTTGTGGATATGGGCTTTCCCCGTAAAAATGCCACTATCGCGATATGTATTACCGGTTTTCTTTTAGGAATGCCTTCAGCAATTTCGACGGATATCCTTGCCAATCAAGACTTTGTGTGGGCCGTAGGATTGATGGTTTCAGGGGCTTTTATGTCTTTTGCCATCATCAAATTTGATCCCGACAAATTTCGATCAACAATTGTCAATACCGGCAGTCAACGCTTTGATCTGGGAAAGTGGTGGACCGTCATCATAAAGTACGTGGTGCCTGTTGAAGTCATTTCATTGCTCATCTGGTGGATATACCTAAGCATCACCTCTTATGCCCCTGACAGCTGGTATAATCCGTTAAGTGCATTTTCTGTGGCTACCATTGCGGTGCAGTGGGGCATAGCAATGGGACTGTTTTATTTCTACAACGATAAAATTGCTGACAAGTCGATAAGAAAAACTGAGTAAATGCTAATTAGAGTCTATTTTCTGATCTATTGATTTCAGGGAATCTCGAATTTCTTTGAGAATAGCCAGTGTAGATTCACCTGTTTCACTTGTAGAAGATGAGTACTTGTTATCCGTTACCATATCACGTTGTTCCAATACCTGACTGCGAAAATCAGAAGCATCTTTAATGCCAATAAGTGTCAGATCGGCTTGTCCCTGACCGCTGCCACCGGCCGTTTCTACTTTTAGGATGCTTAATCCAAAATATTTTAGCAGTGGACCTTCTTTAAAAGTGAGGTCTTGAATCTTATCCAGGGGAATTGTCCGTTCTACATGAAAAAGCACGCCTTTTTCAAAACGAAGGGCTCGTGTTGTCAGCTCGGCCCTTAACCGATCAAAATATTTGTTAATAAGTATTGGTGCTATGATTAAATACAGAGGTAGCAGAACTATTCCAACAATAGTAATGATTGAAAAAAGAATCCCGTAGATTAGTAAATACCTTTTGATGCGGGGATTAAATTCTGCTTTTCGTAATACTTTTGTTTTAGTTGCCATAGGTTTTCATCTCATTGTTTTTTAAATATCCTGACTTTTTTTTTAATGTATATAGTAGTCACTTTTAAAACAATTCTAATCCCAGTGTTGCGCCAATCCACAACACATATTGGCGTCCTTTGGCTTTAATATCAAACAATCGATAGGGGGCATAAACATCACTTTCTTCTAACCGTGATATAAGCATGTTGAGGGTAGGACCGCCATAAAGTTTAATATCTTCATTTACCTCTTTTCCGAATAGTAGGCGATATTTTATAATTGAATTTAAATCCGTGGTCCAGCTACCTTCATTAATTTTGAAATATGAAAAATCAGAATAAAGGTCATACTTTTCATACTCTTGCATTCTTCCAATGCTCCATCCGATCTGCCAAACATCACGATTAATCATTGGATTAAATCCAACTGAGAGCATATTATAAATTTGTTCGGTTCCCAGTTTCATTCCAACATTGGTAAAACCAGTTTCTGTAGTCCATAAGTCAAGGTTTTTTCTACCATTTCTGTAATAGCTTATCAAACCAACCGGAAGACCCTCAAACTCATTTCCATAATTTACTATTCCGGTCTGAATCCCCTGTCCTTGATCTATAATGTTTGCTATTCCAAGCTGAATACCCTGAAAGTCTTGACTTATGTTTATCGAACTAAAACTTATTCCCTGAAACGATTTAGCATAGTTAATTATCCCTGAGGCAATAATGCCCTGCATATCTCGACGTGCAATATTAGTAATTCCGCTAAACAATAAACCTTGCACATTACCACCGGAAATGTTGCCGATACCTGAGACTAAAAGTCCCTGTATGTCACTTCTGGCAATATTGAATGCACCTGCAGATTGTAAGCCCTGGATGCTCCCACCCGACAAGTTAAAAACTCCACCAAACTGCAAACCCTGAATATCTGATGAGGCCCAATTGCCGATACCTGAAATTTGCACTCCCTGCAT
>CAYNKF010000388.1:0-2547 GCA_964397705.1 uncultured Balneolaceae bacterium
TTTCCATGTAATTTTCCATCCTTCAATGGCATTTCAAACTGTGGCTGTCCATTTTTATACCACTGTTTCATCACCGTTTGATCAGTTTTAACTCTCCTGGTACCGTCCTCGTCCCAAGTGTGGAATCCTATTCGATCAGATAAATTTTTATCATGGAGTGTTACCATCCTGGGCTGGCTACTGCTTGTAGTGTGATAGGATGTTTTCATCAGGCCATCCTCTGTTGAGTAACGTATTGTTAGCACCCCATCACTGGTTAAAATCTCACCCTCCGAAATCATTCCGTCCCTGAACCTTATATCGGCTTGAATAGACCCATTTTCATAGTTGGACGTATAATGCCCTTCAGCCGGTTGACCGGTTGCATCAATATAGAGATTGAGCTCTTCGGAAACGGAAATATCGCTGAATATTTTTTCAACCTGCCCCGTATAATGCTCAGATTTTTCTTGGCTACAGGCAATAAATAAAAATAAGCACCCAACAATAAGTAAGTTAAATCGAATCATATTCTATAGGTTATGCCAATTCTAAAGAATCTGGAAAACCTTTCTCTGTTCCCTCCAATTAAATCGCTTGAATAATTGCGCAATCCATGAGAGTAACTTGTCGAGATTCCCCAGTGTTTATAATAAACTGTTAAAGATGATCGAAGTCTGAAATCAGTATTTCCAGAATTTATTTCATGATCTGTTTTTATAAGAATATCATTGTTTGTTGTTGCTTCTCCTTTCTCTTTGCTGATAACGTTGAATCCTAATTCAGGGCCTATAGTCAGATCAATATTTAGATCGCTAAAGATAAATCTTCGGCCAATACTTGGATATACCGTTATAAATCCGTTTCTAAATGTTGTTTGGCCAGTTGCTGAAGTTGGATTATTAATAAATTCACCGGCAACATCGTCTATAGTGACGTTACTTCGTAATAATTCATATCCTGCCTGGAGACCAAAGAGTAATTTATATGTGGTAATACGTTGTAGCTGAACAGAGAGACCATAAGAAAAGGTTTTCTGAGTTCCGTAAGGATTGATCGTATAGTTTGAACCTGCATCATTGGCAATAATAATGGAGCTTTTGGTAGCAGATTCTCCACCAAAAGAAAAAAGTCCGGAGTTTAAATGGGCCGAAAATTCTGTCTTTTGCCCATAAGCAGTTGATATGAAAATCAATGAGAGAAATAATAAGCTTAATTTTCTCATGATGAATGAAGGAGCAATTGATTGTATTCGATTAGGCCTTACAACAAGATCATGCTCAACTAGGTGTAAATTGATATTTAAATAACAACTAACGAAAGATGAGTAATAAAACCAAGACTGCAGGAGAGGCTGAGGGGTGCTGCCTCTAATCCGCTGAGGCTCCTTAATAAGTAGAATAATAAACCGGCTAAATCCTGTTTTCGACCTTTCCCGATAATTATCTTATCTCCTTTCATCCTACAGAAATAATCATCACAGACTAAGATCCTTTGCTTGGGAACAAACTGTCGGATAACGGTATACCAACCGGGTAAACGCTCATTTAATACAACGCTACAGAATTTATGCTAAAAAAATTACCGCTATTATTATTCACAATATTTGCAATCACCCAGATTGCGGGACCTAAAACAGCCATCGCCCAAGATGGGTTCTTTACTGATGCTCAAACCCTGGCCAAGGGTAGTGGAAGCCTCGGTATTCAACCGGTTTATTTTACCGAATTAGAAGAGAGCATGCTGATACTGCGTGGTGCGTATGGTCTCAATAATACTATTACACTGCATGGAAAGCTGGGCGTTTTTGAAGATGAAACTTATGGCGGCGGTCATCTAGAGATTGGCTTAGCCTCCGAGCCTTCCTCCAACATATCGCTGGCCCTGTTAGCAGGCGTCCACGTTTGGGATGAGCCAGGCTTAAAAACCTCATTAATAGCCAGTAAGCGGTGGGAGCAGATTAGCCTGTTTTCCGGCCTGAGTTATGAACCCATTTTCTACAAAAACAATACCGTTGATCCACTTCTCGTCCCTGTCGGTATCGATGTTCATCTTAATAACAGTGCCGCAAACTTGGTACTGGAGGCCGATATCGCCGCTAATAATGATGGTGAATTTCTGCAGGCTATAACCGGTGGCGTTTATTTCTATCTATAATCCCGCTTCATCTTAGATAATAAAAAGTGCAATTATGCTAAACACACGCGTTTCGATTGAGTCTAATTACGTTAGATTAGTCCCGTTTATTTAGGCAAACAACTGCTCTCAATTTTGAAACGACCAATCGCAAAATATTGAGTGCCCGTCTTCTGCACTTCAAAGGCATAGACAAGAGATCTGCCCGGAAGGAATAAGGCTTTTAAGAACCCCTTTGTTGCTAAGAACAACGATCTCCCGGGAGGAGAATCTCATCAGTGAATCAACTTAGTTAGATAGTATTTTTTACATTAGCGCTGCTCACCTAGAGCTTTATTCCAAGTACAATAGAAAACGCACCGTTCTTGCCATCTAAGAAATCGTTTTTTGCAACTTCGGTGAGTCCCGTAGAGTAGCGAATACCCGCCTGGA
>CAYNKF010000389.1:0-2541 GCA_964397705.1 uncultured Balneolaceae bacterium
CTCTTTTTTCGGGCGCAGAGGTGGCTTTTTTCTCTGTCATTAATCAACAAGATCTGCTAACTGATCAAGATACAGAAGGTTCCAAGGACCGTCAGATTACCAAGATGTTGGCCTATCCGCGACGATTGCTGGCTACAATCCTTATTTGCAATACATTTGCCAATATTGTGGCATCGGTACTGGCTGCAGTAGTCGCGGGAAATATAGTGGCCTTTTTTGGGCTTTCGGAGGTATTGATCTACACTTTGGAAGTGATTGTCTTGACGTTCATGATTTTGATTCTCAGCGAAATTACGCCCAAAGTTATTGCCATAAATAATCCCTTAAAAAGTGCAAGACAAGTAAGCCCTTTTATCTATGTGTTATTTAAGTTACTCACTCCGCTTTCGAGTCTTATTGCGAATAGTACGCTAAGTTTGGAAGAGAAATTACCGAAACCCGACAGTAAGATGACCTCAGAAGATATTATGACGATGGCTGAGGTGAGCGAGCAGGAGGGGTCCATTAGAAGCGATGAGCGAGAGATTATCGAAAATGTGATTGAATTTGGTACGACTACCGTTCGAGAGATAATGACGTCACGGGTTAATATTGTTGCTATCTCTACCGATAACTCCCTGAACGAAGTATTGCAGCTAATCCGTGAAAAGGGTCTATCGCGCATGCCTATCTATGAAAATGATCTGGATAATATTTTAGGAGTAATCCACTCCAAAGATGTGCTGCCTTATATTAACTCTGATATTGAACGGACAACGATCAATTGGCGCACTATTGCCCGTAAAGCTCTATTTGTTCCGTCTACAAAAAAAGTAGATGACCTGCTTCGCGATTTCCAGCAGGAAAAAACGCATATCGCTATTGTAGTTGATGAATATGGCGGTACAGAGGGGCTTATTACGCTGGACGATATTCTGGAAGAGATAGTAGGGGAGATATCTGATGAGTATGATGATGTAGAAGAAAGTTTATATACAAAGTTTAAAAGTGGCGTTTACATTTTTGATGCAAAAATTGACCTTGATGATATGGAGGATATTCTAAATATCGATCTTACCGCTGAAGATGATGAATATGAGACACTGGGAGGACTTGTTTATCATCTTACGGAACGTATCCCTAATGTAGGGGAACGAGTTTATTATAATAATATGGAGCTTACGATCCATTCAGTTAAAAACAACCGTGTAAAAAAACTTCGCGTTAAAATTCAGGATCGTTCTAAATCATAAAATTTTGTAATGAAACCCCACAACCATATAGATGAGCACCGATTTTGAATCATTAGTTAAGACTGATGTTGATTTACAGGCCTATAATACGCTAAATATTTCTGCGAGGGCGCGATATTTTGCTTTGATAGAATCGGAATATCAACTTAAGGAAATATTAAGACACCCTAAGACAGAGGACCTTAAAATTATAGTGCTTGGGGGTGGTAGTAATGTTCTTTTTGCCGATGATTTTGATGGATTGATATTGCACATCAATATAGAGGGACGCGAAGTGATAAAAGAAACGGACGACTATGTCTGGTTAAAAATTGGTGCGGGTGAAAATTGGCATCAAACAGTTCGCTACTGCGTGGATCGAGGCTGGGGTGGAATCGAGAATCTTTCACTTATTCCAGGCACGGTAGGGGCAGCTCCCATCCAAAATATAGGAGCTTATGGCGTTGAGCTTGAAGAGGTTTTTGAACGGTTGGAGGCCGTAGATATTGAGGGAAGAGAAACACGTGAATATGAAAAGAAGCACTGCGATTTTGGGTATCGTGACAGCATTTTTAAAGGGGAATTGAAGGGCGTTGTGATAGTTACTAATGTGGTTTTAAAGCTTTCAAAAGATCCTAAGCTCAATACTTCATACGGTGCAATTCAGTCTGAACTTAAAAAGCGAAATATTGATCAACCAACAATTCGTGATATCAGTGATATTGTAATTGATATCAGGAACAGTAAGCTGCCCAATCCAGAATTCCTTGGCAATGCCGGCAGTTTTTTTAAAAATCCTATTGTCAAGAACGAAGAATATAAACGCATCAAAAAAGAGTATCCCGAGGTGCCTGGCTATGACATGGGAGATGATAAAACCAAAGTCCCTGCCGGCTGGCTGATTGAAGAGGCAGGGTGGAAAGGAAAAGTAGTAGGAAATACCGGAACCTATAAACAACAGGCACTGGTAATTGTAAATCATGGAGGAGCCACTGGCGCAGAGATTCTGAACCTTGCTGAGCGTATCAAAAAGTCAGTAAAAGATACGTTCGGTATTGCTCTTATTCCTGAAGTTAATGTTGTGAGTTCAGATGGCAAGGTTTAATGATCGTGATAAATACTTCACCCGTCATCTTTTTGGTGCGGGTTTGGAATGCCCGGTTAAGCTTCATTATTACCGACAGGATTATCCCCAAAACCAGCAGTCTCGACCCTTTATTGAACATGCAATCTACAATAAAAGATTGCTCACTGCTTTAGCACGTTCTGTTTATCCCAACGGCATATTGGTAAATGATAAGCAGTTGAAAAAAGCAGCTGATAAAACCCG
>CAYNKF010000390.1:0-2498 GCA_964397705.1 uncultured Balneolaceae bacterium
GAACTTCACTGTGATTAAATATATTGATATAACTCATTCATGAAACACAATTCTATAAAATGTCATCCAGATCGTATTTAAAAGAAATTGATAATCGCATTAATTACTCTGATCCGCATGCTTTTGATAAAGTAATTTTTGTATTGCATGATCAATTAAATTTATCGGTTTGGCCTGATTGGATTCGAAGAGAAAAACCTTTGCTGGTATTTATAGAGGCTAAAGCCAGTCTTGATGCACTGCCTTATCATCAGAAGAAATTGACCTATGTACTAAGTTCTATGCGACACTTTGCGGTGGAGTGCTACAAAGCAGGTTATCCTGTGTATTACCAGACTACTGACCTGCATTTTGATGATGAGTTATCAGAAATATTAAAAGAATATAAAAGTTTATCACTCACATACATGGAGCCTTCGGAGTGGGATAGTCGAAAGCGACTTCGCGAGGTTAAAAGTGCATTTGAGGATAGAATTACAGAAATTCCCAACACCTTTTTTTTTACAGATGCCGAGCAGTGGAAAGAAAATATTGAGCCCGGCTATCGCATGGAATACTTCTATCGGGATATGCGAAGGCAAACCGGTTATTTGATGAATGGTGATGAGCCAGTGGGAGAGGAGTGGAACTATGATGAGGATAATCGGGAATCACTACCCAAAGGATATTCTGTGCCTGAGGTTACTACTTATGAGCCGGATGCGATTACTCAAGAAGTAATAAAGCTTGTGGGAGATCAATATCAGTACCATTTTGGCGAACTTAAAGATTTCCAATATGCAGTGACTAGAAAACAGGCTCTAAAATTGCTTGATGAATTTGTCGAGGAACGGTTAGATGATTTCGGTCCCTATGAAGATGCCATGGCCATCGATGAACCAACGCTTTTTCATTCAACCTTATCACTGTATTTGAACAACGGATTGTTGCTGCCATGGGAAATTTGTGAACAAGCAATTCAAGCTTATGAAGATGGCAAGGCGCCTATCAATTCTGTCGAAGGATTGGTGCGTCAAATCCTGGGATGGCGCGAATTCGTCCGAATTTATTATGAAGCGATGATGCCGGAGGTTCGTGAGGCTAATTTTATGGATTTTGAGAAGCCGTTGCCTGAACTTTTTTGGTCTGGTGATACGAATATGCATTGCATGCAGCAAAGCTTAAAGCCGGTGATTAAGCAGGGCTATTCCCATCATATTCAACGACTGATGGTATTAAGTAATTTTAGTAATCTTACGAAAACAGATCCTCGTGAACTTAACAAATGGTTCTGGTTTGCTTATGTAGATGCCTACGAATGGGTGGTGTTACCTAATGTATTGGGAATGTCAACATTTGCTGATGGAGGTGTTCTCGCATCAAAACCATATGTAAGTAGCGGGAATTATATCAACAAGATGAGCAATTATTGTACGTCATGTGAATACAGCATTACTAAGAAAACTGGGGAGGGAGCCTGCCCGTTTAATTATTTGTATTGGAACTTTGTAGACGAGCAGCGTGAAGCCTTTGAAGTGAGTGGCCGCAATAGCTTTATGGTAAACATGTACGAAAAAAAATCAGACGAAGATAAAAAGGCCATAAAGGAATCGAGTAATAAATTTTTAAATCAATTAGATCGTTATTCAGATTAATCAAAATCATTATTAATTATGGAGTTTACACAAGTAAGTAATTTAGATTTCAATATTTCGAGAGTAACGCTTGGGACTTGGGCTATCGGTGGCTGGATGTGGGGCGGTTCCGACGACCAGCTGGCGGTTGAAACGGTATTAGAAGCCCTTGAAAAAGGAGTAACGACTATAGATACAGCCCCCGTATACGGCTTTGGTAAGAGCGAAGAACTGGTCGGTCAAGCCGTGCAAGAGTTTGGTAATCGGGATCAAATACAGCTAGCTACCAAGTTTGGACTAGAATGGGATGATGATGGCAATATACAGCGAAACTCAACCCGAGATCGCATCCTTAAAGAAGTGGATGACTCGCTCCGAAGATTGCAAACCGACTATATTGATATTTATCAGGTGCACTGGCCGGATTTAGATACCGATTTTGCGGAAACGGCTGAAACATTACAAGAGCTTCTTGACAGTGGTAAAATAAGAGCTATTGGAGTATCCAATTTTTCCCCGGACCAGATGGATGAATTTCAGCAAATAGCACCTATTCATGTCTGTCAGCCACCATATAATTTGTTTGAGCGTGGTATAGAAACGGATATTATCCCATATTGCAAAGAAAATAGTATTACACTATTAACGTACGGTGCGCTTTGTCGCGGATTATTATCTGGAAAGATGAGCAAAGATCGAACCTTTAATAAAGGAGACCTGCGTCGTAACGCAGATCCGAAATTTCAGGGTGAGACATTTGAAAAACATCTTGAGGCAGTAGAAAAGTTGAAAGAATATGTGGACAAAAATTTTGATCAAAAAGTGATTCACCTGGCTGTACGCTGGATTTTGGATAAGGGTATAGATTCCGCTATATGGGGTGCC
>CAYNKF010000391.1:0-2487 GCA_964397705.1 uncultured Balneolaceae bacterium
TTATTTAACATCGCATCAATCCACTTCTCATCAATGAGGTGCTCACCATTCCAGGAGCCTTTTTGCAACACGAGTTGACCAAGTTTAGCTAAATCATACCCATGCATTTGTAATCCTGCCATGGCTACATGATTTCCTTTTTCGTCGGTACCCCAGTGATAATCATGGATGTCCATTTTATTGAATAAGGTATCATTCAAATAATTATCAATAGATTTGCCAGTAATTTTTTTGAGAATGTCTGTTAAAATATTGACTGCTTTATTATTATAGTTGTATTTAGTTCCTGGGTCATTAACAACAGATGCTGCTAATCCCAGCTGAACTTTATCAGGGGCAGGATTCACTTCTTTGGTAGCAATCTTAATATTTTGCAAACCGGAAGTGTGATTCAAAAGATGTCGGACCGTGATATCCTTTTTTTGTCCCTGTCGCCATTCCGGATAATAACGGGCAACAGGAGTACTCAGAGAATCAATCATGCCTTCAGAAAATAGTTTGGCATATACTAAACCCACAACCGATTTGGTTATTGACATCGATTGTACTTTTTCGCTCTGCGAATCAGAATAGTATTCAACAACTTTTTCACCGTCTTCAAGAACCACCAGAGCATCAGAATTCGATTTTTTTGCTGATTCGATAAGTGGCTTATATTCCTTCTCAATACCCTGTCCGAATGCAAGGGCAGGCAAAATACAGAACAGTACAATTTTAAGTAGAGTAAGCTTTCTCATGATGTGAATGAATTTTATTATGAATAGCATCATGATTACGAGTGGAGAAGGCCTCTGTTGCACGATTAGCACTGATAATGTGATCAGCCGTTAATAGCTATGATAAGAAGGGATATAACGTTTTATTCTGAAGCGCGAATCGTAGAAAGCCACGTTGACATAAAGATAAGAACGGATAATACTGCCAAACTCTTCAGGCAAGTATAAATATTCAGATTAAAAATTAGCTTCTTTAGCAGCAGTTGTATCGTTTTCAACGAAGGAGAATGATGCCGTATCGGCAGGTACTTCTGAAGGTTCTATTTTATCATGAACAACCCAGGCATCGGGATAACGCTTTTTAATCAGACGGGAGAATCTATTGGCTTGGTCTCGCATTTGAAAATCACCTACATGTACTTTGAAATGTGGTTGCCGAAAGGAGACATACGCATCCGCTGCATAACCGGAAATGGTAGAATCTGACCACATTCGAAATGAATTAGCAACCGAATCAGCCCGTTCAACATTGCGGGTAGAAAGAATTTGTATTCGGTACCCATCATAGGGATTTCGATAGATCCGTTCTCCGGCGGAATCAGCTTTCAGATAAATATCAGGGATATCTTGTTTTTGGGTGAGATATACATCACTCAAGCTACTTCGGGTATCATCGAGTAAGGCAATAAATTCAGACAATGGCTCGTCGCCTTCAGTTACAGTAGGATCTTTCTGATCCGGGGTTGTTTGCTCAGTAGTTTTGCAACTGACGATTCCAATAACAATCAGAACAATAATAGAGAATGAAAAACAGCGGGGAAAGTAATTCATAAATTTACAGGCCTACCGGATGCCAGGTTGTTTTTGTTTCTTGGAAATCAGTGATGTAATAGGGGGATTGAACTTCTTCTGACAGCCAATCCTCAACGGTCTTACGTCGAACCCGTTTAAGATTTAAAGTGGAATTCTCATCAATTTGTTTCCGTTGCTCCTGCTCAATATCCGGATCGGTATAAAAGAATGCATTCACATCTTTATGGGTCGTCATGTGTTCTAAGAGTTCATCTTTGAAACCCGTCAAAATATTAACTACCCCACCGGGGACGTCCGAAGAATTAAGTACTTCTGCAAAACTGATGGCACTTAATGGATACTTTTCTGATGCGAGGATAACACAGGTATTGCCGCCTACGATGACTGGGGCCATCACAGAAACCAATCCTAGAAGGGGGCGTTGCTCAGGAGCCCAAATATTTACAACCCCCATGGGTTCTGGCATGGAAAAGTTAAAATGAGAGCTTGAAACCGGATTTATGGTTCCAAACACCTGTTGGTATTTATCCGACCAACCGGCGTAGTAGATAAGGCGATCAATAGAGGCTTCAACTTCGGCTTTTGCCTTTTTTGTTTTATAGCCTATCGTTTCAAGTTCTTCTATAAATTGAGCTTTTCGCGTCTCAAGCATTTCGGCGATGCGGTACAAAATCTGTCCGCGATTATATGCACTTCGCTCATTCCAGTCTTCCTGTGCATTACGTGCTGCAACAACAGCATCTCTAAGATCTTTACGTGAACATTGGCAGGCATTAGCTAGAATATTCTCGTTGCCGTCGTATACTTTGTAATACCGTCCGGATTCTGTCCGCGGAAAATTGCCACCGACATATGTTTTATACGTTTTTAAAACTTCAATTCTATCTGACATAGTATTCTATTTTAAAATCATTGTCATTTCGAGCGCAAGTGATAAATCAATTTTGCTACTGCAATT
>CAYNKF010000392.1:0-2484 GCA_964397705.1 uncultured Balneolaceae bacterium
TTTTTTCCAATAGAAGTAAAGAAACGCTATTCCTATCGGAAAAAAGAATATTGTGCTTATAAAAAAAATAACAAAAGGAATTTGATTGTGAATTTCTGATTTGTCATGCCCAAACCAAGAATATTTATAAAGGAGACAAAAACATATTGAGCATTCAGTTATAATCAGTAATAGTACTAAGGTGTACCATAGCTCGAGATGAAAGAGCAAAAATAGAGCATAAAATGGTAGAAACAGTAAATGAATAAATGTTGAATGATCCTTTAATTTTGACCAAAGAAAATTTGAGTTTCTGGGATATGTTTCAATCAATTCTTTAGATTCGAGATGAGTAAAAGCCTCTGAAAAGCTTGCAACTAAGATGAGTATTGCTACAGGTATTGCGATAGCATACGAGCTTAATATGCCTGCTAAGGCAAAAAAAATGAACAAAAAGAATTTTCGTTGTCGGAAGTAACTACGCCATTCAAATAAATGAACCGGAATCCATTTGAAAAATTGACTATTGCCTTGATACTTTTTTTCGACCTTAATAGATGGTAGAAACAGTATTATAGTAATTAATAAGTGTCCAAGAAATATAGCCAACCATTGTTGAAAGTAGACTAAGAAAAGGGAGTAGGGAAGTACTAAAGAATGATATTCTCCTGCTAAAATGCCTACTTTTGATAGAGCTAACTTCCTGAGGAAACCTTGATCCTTTCGCAACAGGTGGATGGGTAAGATTATCAACGGATAGATTAGTACAGCTAGCAAACCATTACCTGAAATCAAATCGGGCAGCTCAAATACTAAAAAACTGGTTATTATTATTGCTAGCAAAAAAATGCGGCCAAACCCAACTTGCTTAAATAGTCTCCAAAGTTGTTTTAAGCGAAATATTAAGATCTTTGATACAAGTGATTCCAATACTTTTTAGAGTGAAAATTGAGGTTATTGAGGCAAAATACCTAATGACTTTGCACATAAGGAGCGTGCAAGCCAACGTTGATTTAAAACAAAATGTACTACAGAAATTGAATAACTAAAAATCGGCAGGAGAGGGAGCGGCACGTCCCACTTACTGCGCGGGTTATATGGAGCTCTTACTTAATGATTGAGAGTTCAAAGTGAGAATAAAAGGCATTTTAATGCTATTTATACAATGTTATGAGCTTTTTTCACTTCTCAATATTTTTACAATACGATTATACAAGATTTCTGATAAACTCCAGTTGTATCCATCAAAATTAGTCGTATTCACAAATTGAATAACAACCGTGTCGATGTCCTTGTGGTATTTTGCTATACTCTGATAGCCGGGGATCAATCCCGTGTGGTTATACTCGTAAATTGAAGAGTAGATCTCTTGTTCTCCTTCATGGAATAGTGATCCATCGTTTAAAGCCCGCAAGAATATGCCTACATCTTCTGCCGTTGCTATCATTGAACCATAATCAGCCGTTTTTATATCATCTTCAATGCCAACATAGTAGCCACTCATTACATCGCCTATATCTACATCATGAATCGAGCCGAACGTATTTTTTAGTCCAAGAGGGGTCAATATTTCATTCTTAATGTATTGGTATTTGCTCATTCCAGTCACCTTTTCAATGAGTTTGGAAATCAGCAAGTAATTTGTGTTTGAGTATTCATAGTCTTCGCCCGGTTCAAAGTTGGCTGGCAAATCAAGTACTCGCCCAAGCGCTTCTTCATCGTTTTCTGGTGGATTTGTCCAAAAATTTGGGGTATCGGTTAAATTGGGAATGCCACTTCGATGTGTTACCATCATTTTCAGCGTTATTTTGTCTGCATGTTCAATTCGTCCTGCTAGTTCCGGAAAATAATCAGCGAGTGTTTCGTCTAAAGACAAGCGTTTATCATTTACCAGTTTAGTGATTGCAACAGCATCATATAACTTGCCGATACTGGCAATCTTGAATAAGGCTCCTTGGTCAGCTGGAATTTTATTCTTTCGGTCATGCCATCCGGCAGTATAAAATTCCGGTGGCTTGCCAGCTTGATTCACATAAACAATGATTCCATCAAAACCATGGCCAATGGCTTCATCGACTTGTTCTTGAACCGTATCTGGTAGTGGTGATATCCATGCCCATACCAAAATCCAGGGTACAAAGAACAGGGAAATTGCGGTTCCTACAAACAATACTATTCTGAGTATTCGTTTTTTCTTTTCCTTTGTCATAGCCTCTCTCATGTTATTTCAGGGGTGGTACTCCATCAATGGCTTATTTTAATATTATACTATCACCTCTTTTCATGTTGTTCTTACTGCTTCCAAAAGTTAGTATTATTAATAGTTTAAGATAAGATGAAGGACTAAGATTTAATATTAGAATGGTAAGCCATATAACGGAAGGGGGGGTTGTGGTGAGCTGACACCCACCTCGCAGAAAATAACCGTTTCAGAACAGCAAAACAGAACTGCGAGTCCGTTTAATCCGCTTGTTATGCCGCGCCACGTGCAGCCTGAGCAAGACC
>CAYNKF010000393.1:0-2470 GCA_964397705.1 uncultured Balneolaceae bacterium
TCATCGCCTTACTAAGCAGATGCAGCTGGTTCAGACTTTTCGTCGAAAACACCTTTTCGGCCACCTCGTTGGGACGAAACTCACCAAGCCGTAATAATTCCGAGGCAATGTTCATCGTTTCGGGCGTTACGCTATCATATTGCAGCGACCCTGTATCTGTTAAAATTCCGGTGTAGAGGGCCTTCGCCGTTTTCTCATCTACCTGGGAGATATCATTTTGCAAAAAGAGATGAAAAATAAGCTCACATGTTGATGAAGCTTCCTCAACCGAGATACTCAAGTCGAAACCATCATGGGGGTCAGGGTGATGGTCAACCATAAATGAAGGCTTTGGATAATCCTGAATATAATCAGAATAACTGCCAAAACGCTTTGGTGAATTACCATCTAACACCAAAAACGCATCGCATTTATTCAAAGATTTCTCATCTGGCTCTTGGATGGGATAGAAATCGGCAAGCCACTGTAAATTCAATGGAACGTCATCATCATTAAAACCAATGGCATTTACTCCATTCTTTTCCAGCCAGAGACAGGCCGCTACCTGGGCACCAATGCAATCACCGTCGGGGCGGATATGCGAAAAAACACCCACGGTGTCAAATTCTTGCAGTTTTTGGATGAGTTCTTCAAACATAATGGCTGTTTATAGCGCGAAAAATAAGCTTAATAAAATGGTATATAGCTTTGAAGAAAGCAATATTTTTTTATCGGTAAAATCTTACTTCATTTTACTGTATTATAACGTACAAATCAGTGTTAAAATCATTTAAAAGCGTTTTTCATGAAATCGATTTTAATTCTCTGTAACGGCAGCCCGCCATCAGAGCAGTTATTTAGTAAATATCGAGCGAAAACGGATCACTTTATTGCTGCTGATGGAGGAGCCAATATAGCGCTAGAACTAGGTTCAGCACCCGATATAATTATTGGGGATTTGGATAGCTATGAAGGATCCGAAAAAGAAGGTTCCGAAATTATCTTTCGGCCAAGCCAGGAATTCAACGATCTGGAAAAAGCCCTACAGCATGCCCAAGAAATAAGTGGTACACATATTTATATTTTAGGTGCTACCGGGCATCGGTTAGATCAAACGCTTAAAAATTTATCTGTCCTCAAACAATTTTCTGCCCACTTCCAACAGATACGGATAGTTGACAATTTTGGCGAAACAAGATTACTGCCTCCCACCTTCTCAGATGATTTTACTGTTGGAACACAACTGTCGCTTTTCCCTCTTTCGGGAAAAGTGACCGGCATTACCACCAAAGGATTGAAATATCCGCTCAATAATGAGTTTCTTAAGAATGGTGTGCGAGACGGATCATCTAATGAAGTCATCGAAAACCCTGTTCAAATTAACCATCAAAAGGGCGACCTTTTGCTGTATGTGAAACATAATAACAATTGACCGCCTATCCTTATTCAGATATCTTTCACCCATTTTTTAAACAAACTAACAGCCGTTGACTGAATTAAAATTTACTCTGCTCGACTGGGGACTCATCCTATGTTATTTTGTACTACTGGTTTACCTCACCTGGCAGCGCGACTGGGAAGAAACTGATGAGGAGTCGTTTTTACTATCGGGACGCAAAATGAGTCTCGCTGCTTTCGTGGCTACACTTGTCTCCACTTGGTATGGCGGCATTCTGGGCATTGGAGAATACAGCTACCAAAATGGAATTTCCACCTGGCTTATTTTAGGATTTCCCTTCTATGTTTTCTCTGCTCTGTTTGCATGGCTACTTGCAGGAAAGATACGTATGAATGAAGCGCTTTCGCTGCCCGAAGCCGTTGGTAACTTTTATGGAGATACTGCCGGTCGCTTCTCTGCCATCCCCATTTTTATCTTAGTAAGTCCGGCTCCGTATATTCTTATGCTTGGATTAATTTTTCAGTACCTAACAGGAGGTGCCGGCCACTTTTTGTGGTACGCCAGCGCTGTAGCATTATTTTCGGTTGCCTATGTTATCTTTGGCGGATTTAATGCTGTTGTCCAAACTGATATGCTTCAAATCGCCCTGATGTTCGGAGGGTTTATGGTATTAATTATTTTTGCCGGCATGGAGTTCGGAGGCCTTGGGGAGCTATGGTCTTTTATACCTCCGGACTTCAGAGATCTCACCGGTGGTCAAGACATCCAATACATTCTTGTTTGGTTTTTTATTGCGCTGTGGACCTTCGTAGATCCCAGCTTTCACCAGCGTGCTGCGGCCGCAAACTCTCCAAAAACTGCCAAGAAAGGAATTTTTATTTCCATCTTGTTATGGTCGGTATTTGACTTCCTGACAATTTTCAGTGGCATGTACGGTTTTGCCATCCTTGGTGATTCCTTAGCCGAACCTATCATGGTCTATCCCTACCTGGCCAACGAGATTTTGCCTATCGGATTAAAAGGGCTGTTCTTTGTCGCACTGCTGGCTACCATCATGTCTACACTCGACAGCTATTTGTTTTTATCCGGACA
>CAYNKF010000394.1:0-2448 GCA_964397705.1 uncultured Balneolaceae bacterium
CTGATGGTTACCGATTCGACTTCACAAAAGGATTTACCCAAAATCCCGGTGATGGATGGACTCGGGATGAAGACCGTATTCGAATCTTAAAACGAATGGCTGATCAGCAATGGGCCGTGGATGATTCCTCCTACGTAATTCTTGAGCATCTGACAGCAAACAGCGAAGAACAGGAATTAGCCGATTATGGCATGCTGCTCTGGGGCAATATGCACCACAACTACAAGCAGGCCTCCATGGGATATGATAATGAAAGTGATTTCTCAGGTATCTATCATCAAAACAGAAACTGGAGTAATCCCAACCTGGTGGGATATATGGAAAGCCATGATGAGCAGCGCATTATGTACGAAAACCTCAATTATGGTAACAGCAATAGCAGCGGATCTTATGATATAACAGAATTAAACACGGCCTTAAATCGAATAAAACTATCATCGGCTTTCTTTTTCACGGTGCCGGGACCCAAGATGTTCTGGCAATTTGGGGAACTTGGTTATGAGGTTGATATTAACCAGAACGGACGTACGGGCGAAAAACCAATCCGCTGGGATTATTACCAGGATCAGAACCGCAAAAAACTTTATGACACGTACAAAGCACTTATTCGACTCCGTAATTCCCACGAAGCTTTTACATCGAACACTTCCGACGTAACGCTTGACGTGAATGATGCCACCAAGCGAATTACAATTAGTCATCCGGAATTAGAGGTTCGTATTGCCGGTAATTTTGGCGTAACAGATACCGACCTTCAGCCACAATTTTCACAAACCGGTAACTGGTACGATTTTTTTTCCGGTGATACGCTGTCGGTAAACAATACCGATACAACTATTGCGATGAGTGCCGGTGAGTTTCATATTTACACCACTCAAAAATTTACGGCTCCTGCCGAAGATCTACTCACCTTTGTTCCCACCCAGATTAACCTCGATATATCAAAAGCATTTGATGGCGCATCTACACCTCAGGATTATCGATTAGTTGCCCTGCCCGGCCAACCAAATGAAGCTCTTTCCAATGTGTTAAGCGGCACCCCAAGTGTTGATTGGCAAGCGTACTGGGATAACGGAGAGGATACCGATTATATGGTCAAATACGACGGTAGTTCTACCTTTAACATAGACCCGGGTAACGGTTTCTGGGTTACTAGCAAAGAAGATTTCACTTACACTCAAACGGTTCCTACTGTGGAACTAAATGAAAATAACCAAGCTTCAATTCCCCTTCATGATGGATGGAATATTATTTCAAATCCCCTCCACACCGATGTGGCATGGAGCCAAGTATCTACAGCAAATGGAGGTAATTTACAACCAATATGGAGTTTTGATGGATCTTTCAGCCAAGCCACCAATTTTGTATCGGCTCGCTCCGGAGAGGCTTTCTATTTCTTAAATGACCAGGGATTAAATGAACTGCTGATACCTTACGAGGAAACTTCAAGTAAAAATAAACCGGAAGTCAACCAAAGCGAAGTTCAGCTTGTGGCCCGTACAAACGGAGACATAACCTCCTCAAGTAAACTTACCTTCGTTAACTCCGAAGAACCGCCTGCTAATATCGTAGCTCCCCCTTCGAGGTTTGAAGGTGCTTCACTGCGGTTTAATGCTGATACAAAAGAACAGGAGTCTTCTCGACTTGGCTCTTTAGCCCACGTTTTCCGTGACAAAAACAAGCAAGAACATCAATTGGCACTCACCCTTTCAGGCACCCCCGGAGAACCGGTTACCATCAGTGCTGAAGGATGGGAAAACATTCCAGGAGTACAAATGGCATTGTTGAATACTGATTCCGGTAAAAAATATAATCTGGGTGACGGAAATGAGGTAACAATGACTCCCGAGAAAGAAAAAACCTCAATGTTGTTAGTAATTGGTGATACCCGTTATATCAATGAACGGCAAGAAGAGTTTCTACCCAAAGAGATTGCAATTAATCCTAACTATCCCAACCCGTTCAATCCATCAACTACCCTACGATTTACACTGCCGGAACAAACCGAGGTACGGGTCCAGGTGTTTAATATTCTGGGACAACAAGTCAGTACGCTGATTAATAATGAAACCCGCCAGGCAGGAGTTCATACCGTCACGTTTGATGGAAGTCAACGAGCCAGCGGGATGTATTTTGCTGTTTTTGAAATTGGACAACAGCGATTTATTCAAAAAATGACGTTAATCAAATAGCCATGAATTTTATGAAACGTACTTTCTTAATATCATCAATCATATTAGCATTCTGTGGCCTCTTGGTACTTTCCTCTTGTGGCGGGTCGTCAACAGGGCCGGGAAATGGTACAGATGAAGCACCATCGGCCCCGACAAATCTGGATGGAACTTCGGGAGACCAGGAAGTAGCACTTACCTGGACTGCCAACAGCGAAGATCATCTTTCGGGTTATCACTTATACCGTTCCACCAGCAACATCTCCAGCATATCGGG
>CAYNKF010000395.1:0-2438 GCA_964397705.1 uncultured Balneolaceae bacterium
TAGGCGCGTGATCGAACGTTTTCAGGATCATCATCAAGCTTATCCAGATCCTCGTTCTTTGGCGCTGTAAAGGGATGATGCAAGGAATGGTACCGGTGATCCTCCTTACTGTATTCTACCAACGGGAAATCAGTCACCCACAAAAAATTATACTCATCTTCATCAATCAGATCGTGTTCTTTCCCCATCATCAGACGAAGCTGTCCCATCTGCTTATATACTTCAGGAGAAGAACCTGCAAGTATAAGTACAAGGTCGCCCATCTCTGCCTCAGATCTTTCAACCATCGCTTCAACCGTTTCGTCTTTCAGAAATTTTTCCACGCTGCATTTTACCCCATCATCTTCATTGAGTTTGATGTAAATAAGTCCTGCAGCACCGGTTTCTTGCTGTACACGCTCGGTTAGTCGGTCGATGGCTCCGCGTCCCATATCGCCTTGTTCGGGGACCGTAATTCCAAGTACGGCTCCCCCCTTCTCAACCGTATTGGAAAATATTTTAAATTCAGAGTTGGCAACAAGGTCAGAAAGGTCAGCAAACTCAAGACCAAAACGTGTGTCCGGCTTATCAGTGCCATAGGTTTTTATTGCCTGACCGTAAGTCATTCTCTCAAATGAAGTCTCGATCTCTTCCTCGACCGTATCACTCATAATTTTCTTCATAAGTCCTTCTGTGGTTTCCATCACATCTTCTTCATCCACAAAAGACATCTCTACATCAATCTGGGTAAACTCAGGCTGACGATCGGCACGTAAATCCTCATCTCTGAAACACTTGACAATTTGAAAATAACGGTCAAAGCCAGAAACCATTAACAACTGCTTGTATGTTTGGGGACTTTGAGGCAGAGCAAAAAACCGACCCGGATTTACGCGACTGGGTACCAGATAATCACGAGCACCTTCGGGCGTGCTTTTCATCAGGACCGGTGTTTCAATCTCTAAAAAATCATTGTCATAGAAGAACGAACGCGTTGACTGATAGAAATCAGAACGCATCATCATGTTATCTTGGATCTCGGGACGGCGAAGATCTAAATAACGGTATTTAAGTCGGAGCTCTTCGCTTGTATTTATACCGTCTTTAATTTCGAAGGGTGTTGTTTCAGCTTCGGAATAAATCTCAAGTTCAGTAACACGAATTTCAATACTACCCGTAGTCAATTCCGGATTAATATTTTCTTCCCCACGTTTTTCAACTACTCCTTTAATGCCAATCACGAATTCCGTTCGCAGCTCTTCAGCTTTTTCATGAAGCTGCTCATCCGTTTCATAAAAAACAATTTGCGTGATACCGCGGCGGTCGCGCAGATCAATAAATATTACCCCGCCTAAATCTCGTCGTGTTGCCACCCAGCCATTGAGCACAACTTCTTCGCCGGTGTTTTCTAATGTTAACTCAGAACAATGATGCGTTCGTTTCCAGGTCATAAATCTTTCTGCTTTCTAATAATTTCAAATCGTTTTTGAGAAGCTTTGAAAATAAGTAATATGACAACCAATCGCTTATTGTTATTTCAATTTCAGCTGACATTTCTGAATTTCAAATGCTTTGATTACTTTATGTATATATAGTACAGTCTATCAAATTAATATTATCATTGGCTGAGATGGCAAAACCAAGGCTAACCCATGGGCAAAATCTCTATTCTCATAGCAGATGATCACGAGATCATACGTTTCGGGATCAGTACATACTTGTCCTCATCAAAGGATATCGAAATTGTAGGCGAAGCTTCTACGGGAGAAGAATGCCTTGACCTATTCCGAGAAACTCATCCGGATCTCTGCATTCTTGACATTGATATGCCCGACAAAAGCGGCATTGAAACGGCAAAAGAGATCAGGGAAATGGAGGAAGAAACCAAAATTCTCATCCTCTCTATGCATATTAACAAAAATATTTTACTTGATGCCCTTGAGGCCAATGTGAATGGATATCTTTTAAAAAATACTGAAAAAGACGACTTACTACATGGCATCAGGGCCATTGCAAAAGGGCAACAGGTGTTTAGCGATCCAATTTCTGACTTAATGAAAGAGTCATTCTTACACACGAGCAACCGATCCGGAAGTCACGACCATCAGCATATCACGGATCGCGAACAAGAAATTCTGCAGCTTATTGTTGATGGCCTGACCAGCAAGCAGATAGCTGAAAAACTGTATATCAGTCCTCGTACCGTCGATACCCACCGGTCTAACCTAATGGAAAAACTGGAACTCAATAATATTGCAGAACTGGTACGTTATGCCATCCAGTACAACTTGGTTTCAATTGAGTGATTTTATTTACGTATTTTTACGTAGACAAAATACCAACTTATAGCTATTGATGATGGGAGCTGTGTGAAGTAAGTTATAATTGCAAATGGGGTAATAGCCGTCTGTAGATGATATTTAGCAGTTATCTGTGACAGGATAACTGCTAATTTTTTT
>CAYNKF010000396.1:0-2437 GCA_964397705.1 uncultured Balneolaceae bacterium
CAAGACCTGTGATGGGAGAAACAGGAAATTGGCCTGAGCTTTCAGAGCCAGCTACGACTTCCGGATTCTCGTCAATGGAAAAAGTAAGTGCCTCGAGGGTGGTGGTGATATATTGGTTGCGTGAAGCATTATAGTACGAAACTTTTTTTGCAGGGATGGTATAGTTACCCGGAGAACGGGCAATAATAACATCCGTAAATGATTTACTTCCGCTAATAGTACTGTTTCTTCGATTAAGTCTGGTGTTTTCCTGCGGTTCGTAAATCTCAAGCCCCTCGGGCAGATTATAATTGGGTTTGGAAATAAGGGGGATATTACCGGAACCTCTTACCCGTGTTTCAATTTCGATAGATTCTCCAACAAGGGCGTTACTGGTACTGATACTTCGTGAAATATCAAAATTGCCCACTGCACCAATGTAGGTGGCATCATCAGTAGGAGAAAGAGATTGTACATCAACAGTTATTGGATCACTGGATAGTTCAACTTCTCGTTGGTTACTGCCAAAACCGCTAAAGAAGCTGCTAAACGGGTCGTTACCGGATCGGGCTGAGCGGACGGCTACAACAATTTTATAAGGACTAATTTCCAGTTCCCCTGATTTTGTAGGGAATAGCGAAAATTGAAGCAGTCGTGCTTTGCGATATCGAATGCCATTTAAAACGGTGGATTCGGCACGGGGGCGTCCGGAATTCTCCAACTCCTCTTTCCAAAACCCCTCAGCTTTCCATCCGGGTACGGGTTGGTAAGAGTTTACTTCCAATCCATCCCTGAAGTATAGAATAACATCGGTAATAACTTGTTGTCCTGTGACCGGTTGCTTATCGGAAACTTCGAGTTTTAGAAAAATATCAGGTCGTCCCGAAGAATCGTCTGATGTGGCTGATTCGCTCTGATCAATTACATTAACCGGAATGGTATCAGTGGTGTAGGTTTCTCCATCAATCGAAACACTAACGCTCGGTATTTGATACTCCCCTTGTTTTTGGGCAATAAGGTAATAGCTGTAGGTGTACGAAACTGTACTTTGGCCGTTTACATAACGGTAGCTTCGAGAGGTGGAGGGATTGTCGCTTAGTAAGCGAAAATTTTCAAACTGAGGCAGTTCAGGTCGGGACACATTGTTGAAATTGCCACTTATAGAAATTGAAAGGCTGACACGTTCGCCGGTATAAACAGTAGTCTGCGATAAGCTGGCTTCGACGGAAACATTCGATTGTGCCCAGCTAAACGGACTCCCCAGGAGTACGAAAACCAGAAAAAAACCGACTGTATAAAATGCTTTACCAATCTTTCTCATTGGAACTGTTGCTGGACTCCGTTTCCTGTTTTTTGAATTTTTTAAGCAGCTCCTTCTCCTTCTGTTCCAGGGCTTTTAATATTTTTTGTGCCTGGGCCTTGCTCATCTTTTGGGGCTGTTGCTGGTTCTGCTGATTTTGATTTTGCTGATTCTGTTGGTTTTTCTGCTGGTCCTGCTGGTTTTGTTGATTTTGCTGTTGGTCTTGTTGTTGATCTTCGTTTTGCTTGTTATTCTTTTGCTGTTGTTGGTTTTGTTGATTTTTATTCTGCTTATTCTGTTGCTCCTCTTGCTTTTTCTTGGCAAGCTCAAAATTATGTTTCGCATCTTCATCTCCTGCCATGTAACGAAGTGACTTTTTAAAATAGTCAACAGCCTTGTCCCACTTTTTATTATCGGATAACACCTTGCCAATATTGTAGTTGGCTTTTGCTTTCTCTTCGGCACTATTGGTCATCGATTTGTATTGCTCAAAGGTGCGGATGGCTCCTTCGGTTTGTCCCGATTGAGCCAAGGCCGAAGCCAAGTTGAAATAGAGTTTAGGGTTTTCGGGGTTGGCATCAATAGCTTTTTTGTATAGCGAAATGGCTTGTTCGTAGTTGCCTTCATCATAGGCTTCATTGGCCTTACGGGCATCTTCTATGGAAGATCCCATCAGTAAGAAACTTATCAGGATAACCCAAATGTATCGCATAGTTTTTTCTTGTTTAGATTTCATCACATTAACGAAAAAGAAGAACGAAAAATTGCAAATATCAGTCCATTTGCTCTGCTATAGCCAGGGTTTCGTCATCCATTTTCATATTGGTAAACACATTGGATACATCATCATTATCTTCAAACTTTTCCATCAGTTTAAAGTTTGATTCTGCTACATTTGATTCTACTTTAACTTCGGTCGTGGGGATGCGAATCAGCTCGGCCGACTCAATATCATATCCCATTTCTTCAAGCTGATCATTAACTTCGTACATCGATTCGCGACCGGTTGTTACATTTAATACCTCTCCATCGGTATCAATATCTTCTGCACCGGCATCAATGGCTTGCAGCATAAATTCTTCTTCATCGATTTCGTGATCCTGATCATCTTTTTTAATGCGGATCATCCCTTTTTGTTCAAAGAGGTAGCCGACAGAT
>CAYNKF010000397.1:0-2427 GCA_964397705.1 uncultured Balneolaceae bacterium
TGGATGAGCCTATTGACGTATCTATTGATGGAGATAATGGGTTTCGAGCTCTTGCCGGATTTAGACTAAAATTTACCGTTCTACACATCTCCGGTTCATATACCCTTTCAAATTATTCAAGCTATAATTTGGGAGTCGGGATTAGTTTCAGATAATGAAAGGACTCAAAATTTGAATTTCCAAAGGGAGTTCATTCGAACTCCCTTTTTATTTGAGCTCAGAAACTGCTAAAAGATGTCAGAATCTATAGATATACTTTTCATTCTCGACCTTTTCGGGGTCGCTGTTTTTGCCATATCCGGTGCTCTTGCTGCCGGACGTAAAAGCCTTGATCTGCTTGGAGTAGTAATTATTGCTGTTGTAACAGCCGTAGGTGGTGGCACCACTCGTGATTTACTATTGGATCGGCATCCTGTTTTCTGGATTGCTGACCCTACCTACCTGCTGGTAATTATTATCGCTTCTCTCTTTACTATTTGGTACACCCAGTACAACGAACCTCCGGAGAAAGCATTATTGATAGCAGATGCACTCGGCTTGGCAGTTTTTACGATATTGGGAGCTCAAGTCACACAGGAAATAGTATCGAATAGCGTCATCATTATTATCATGGCAGCGATAACCGGCACTGTTGGCGGATTAATTCGTGATGTATTAAGCAATGAAATACCCCTCATTCTGCGTCGTGATATTTATGCCACAGCAGCATTGGCTGGTGCTTCCATTTATTTACTATTACAATTAAGTGCATTAGAACCGACGTTAAATATAGTTTTAGCAATGTTTGTCGTTATTGGCCTGCGTGTTGCAGCCATTCAATGGGACCTCCACCTTCCCCGATTCAAATTAAATGAATAACTTGGTGTTTAGTGTATTTGTGATAATATTGACTTAATCCTGATAACAAATTGAGAGGTTAAATGATGAAATCGCAGATTTTTACACTTTTCGTTTTGATAATCACATTTACGGGCACAGTACAAGCTCAAGAAATTAACATCCAACAGTTTGATTTTGCCAGAGCTATTGAAGATCGCAACCCTTCGGGTGTTGATACCGCTTTTACCGCTGATGTTGGCACAATTTACTGTTTTACCCAAATAGAAGGCATCACCGATACGACCCAAATTACACACGAATGGTATTATAAAGAGGAGGAAAAAGCACGGGTCAATCTAACGGTTGCCGGAGATAACTGGCGAACATGGAGCTCAAAAAAAGTACTTGAAAGCTGGACCGGTCCATGGCGCGTGATGGTTATCGGGCCAAATGGCAATGTACTTGCTACCAAAAATTTCGTTATAAAATGAATTAAATATGGTAGGTTGGATTGATCTGTCCCCTATCAGCATTTGTTAGAGTTTAGCTTCAATTAAATACAGGATAAAATGAATGTTGGTTTTTATGGACTTGGAATCATGGGCAGCCGCATGGCCCAACATCTGTTATCAACGGATGCTCAGTTAACAGTTTATAATCGAACAATTTCGAAAGCGGAACCCCTAAAAGAACAGGGAGCTCTTGTAGCCAACTCTCCCAAAGAACTTGCCGCCAGTTCGGAGATTCTTTTCACGATGCTTTCAACGCCCGACGCTGTTAGAGATGCGGCTCTTGGTGAAGAAGGCTTTCTTTCATCGATGAAAACCGACACGCTCTGGATAGACTGCAGTACCGTAAATCCCTCCTTTTCCAGGAAGATGCAGAAAGAAGCTGATAATTATGGCCTTCGATTTATGGATGCACCCGTTGCGGGATCAACTGCTCCGGCCGAATCCGGAGAACTCTTGTTTTTGGTTGGAGGGAAAAACAGTGATATCAAAGAAGCTCAGCCCTTTTTGGAAGCAATGGGGAAAAAAACTATTCATGCCGGAGATGTAGGTAAAGGTACATCTTTGAAAATGGTATTTAACCTATTGCTGGGAGAAGCAATGGCCGCATTCTCAGAGGGGATGAATCTAGGTCAATCGCTGGGTCTTTCCAAAGATATGTTGCTGGAAGCACTGGTAGGTGCTCCAGTCGTGGCCCCTTTTATTACGGAAAAAAAAGAAAAAATCGAAAAAAACGAATACGAACCTGAGTTTCCTCTAAAGTGGATGCACAAAGATCTTCATCTGGCTACTAAAAGCGGCTATGAAAGCGGTGCCATCTTACCTGCTGGCAACGTGATCAAAGAACTATATGCGATCGCTCAACGAGAAGGACTTTCTGATAAGGATTTCTCTGCAATTTATTCGATCATTACCGACGAAAAGAAATAGATTCTACTTGGCTTGTGTTAGTGCGCTTTCAGCCAGTTTTTTGCCAGCCCCATATCTACTTTTAAGGGACATGATAATTCGTAGGCTGATTCCATCAATTCCTTCAACTTTTGGGGAACAGCATCTTTTTCTTCTTCAGGAACCTCAAAGATAAGCTCATCATGGACCT
>CAYNKF010000398.1:0-2425 GCA_964397705.1 uncultured Balneolaceae bacterium
TGAAATTCTGTGCTTCATAAAGCATTTCGTGTACCGTAGCCATCGATTGGATACGCAATTGACTATTCTTGAGAATCCGCTCAGTATGTTCCTCCTCAACGTTACTACTTTCCAATTGCAACAATCCTGAAATAACGGCCAGATTATTTTTGACACGGTGATGGATTTCTGCCAACAGCGTCTCTTTTTCACGAAGGTTCTCTTTTATATTGGCAACCAACTTATTAAATGTACGGGTAAGCTGTCCAAACTCATCCCGGCTCTCAACAGAAACAGGATGATCATAATCGTCATTTTCAATCCTTTTAATACCGTCGAGCAACCGATTAATTGGTCGCGTCAGATTTCTGGTCAAAGTGATGCCCAGTACAATCGCTATCAATATTCCTCCAAGACCAATTAAGTAGATAACACGCTGCAATTGATGAAGGGGTTCCAGGGCCTGTGTCAATGATTTTGCAACAGCATAATATCCTGAAATTTTCACAGACTGAGACACCTTTTGTACCATTGGGACTAAATATACAAGCCATTGCTGATTCTTCATTTCCAGTTCGATGGTCGTACTGCCCCGCCGATTAATTTCGTCCAAAGAAGCTTTTTCGATGCCTTCAGAAAGAACTCTACGATCTTTTGGCAGCAAGGAATCAATAGAAGTGGTAAGGAGTTTATCATCCACATAATACGACACCTCATATCCGATTACTTGCGCAAGCAACTCTGCTTCACGATTACGAATCGGATATCCAAGAGAAAGTGCTGCAATAACCTGATCCTGTAAAAAAACAGGTATTGTTATAACATTAAAATAGTTTTCTCCTTGTTTCCAAATATATGATTGCTGAGGATGTTGTCCCTCCAAAGCTTTTTGGACCCCTAATTTATTACTCATAGATATTTTTGCGGGATCGACATCGGATAATTGCCCAAGAGGGAGTCCGTTTTTGTCAAAAACCATTACTAATCCTACAGAATCCAAACTGGTCGTTAGCGATTCCGAAGACAACGTATCAGAAATAAGAGGATCAAAATGTAAGAGGTGCACCAACTCTTGGCGAATCTGCTGATTAATAGTGTTCGGATCTCCTGTTGAAATCGCCGCCTTCATATAGGGCATATCAGCCACAAGCGTGGCAGTCTGCCGAAGCTGCCGAAACCGCACATCCTGTAATTGTTCAAATATCTTTCCTGCCTCATGGAAGCTCGAGTTTATATCTTCCCGAATTCGGTTGTCCAAAATTTGGCTGACTGCAAAAAGTACCACCACCAATACCAATAGGGCTAGGCCAATGAATCCGGATAACAACTTCCATCGAATAGGAAATTTGGGAGACTCCATATTTAAGATCCTATTCTTATTGGTTCCAGCATTACATTATTTTTATCTATAGTATTTACTTCTATACTTTCTTCCCGGTCTCCCAATGCATAAAAATGAAGAGTATACTCTCCTTCTGGAATCTCATCAAACCGGAATTTTCCACTGCCATCCAATTTTTGCATTGCAACAGTTTGTTTTGAAGCTACGACAATAACTGCATGCATATCAGAATGAATATCACAGAAAACATCTATAATTCCGGGTTTATTAAATTGTACATCTTGAAATTCATCGGGCGAACGACGTCCTACATCGAAGCGTTTCGTTTTCGATAAACTAAATACATTATGATATACTGGATCTGAATTCAGTATTCGAACCACATCTCCCTCCCGAATAATCATCAGTCGAGGTTTAAAACGTTTATCAAGCTGATTTAGAACACGTCGATTTGTAGTTTCTTTTACTCCTGTCTGATTTTTATTTTGAGATTCGATCCATACCAAAACATCATCTAATGAATTATCTTTTTTGTCGGTATTACCCCCAAATTTGTTTTGGTATCCACCTCCTCCCACTTCAATAGTTGGCTTTTGTGCTCTTTCCAATACTACACTTCCTTGAACAGTTGTTCCCTGTGCCATCGCGTGTTGAGATAAAAGCAAACTGCCCATCAAAAACAATAAAAATGCCAGTAATGTAACTCTTGAAGAGTAATATTTTACTAAAGGAATTGAGGATGTCTTGCCAATCATAACTTTTGATACCATCCCATTAAGAAGATCTGACCCAATTATTGTCCCAACGCAGCCGATTACTATAAGCCATTTTATACAGGGGTATTATATTAAAACACATTGGAGAAAACACATTCTTTCTTACTAAGGCTATTAAGTTGATGAAACTTATTTTTATGAGCAAGAATTTTAAACCGTAACTTCAAATAAAAATAGGGGGTGAAATCTGCTAATTTTCAACCTATTGTATTCAAAAACAGTCAGAAATGCCAAATAAAAAAAGCGACCTTCTGAGTATCAGAAAGTCGCTTTAGGTAGTGGCGGGGGGAGGATTCGAACCTCCGACCTCCGGGTTATGAGCCCGACG
>CAYNKF010000399.1:0-2425 GCA_964397705.1 uncultured Balneolaceae bacterium
AATCACTTCTATTCCCTATGGCCTCCCATTTGTGTCAGGTCCGCCCTATATCGTTTGTATTCCTGCAAACTTAGAAAATGGTCTTTCCAATATTGTTACCACGGCAATTGAGGGATACGACTTAAAGGATAAATACGAGATGACCAATAAAGAAATCACCGACCTTTTTGTATCGCTTATTGGTTTTCATGAGCTGGGTCATATTTACGCTCGTTCGTATGGTGCCTCGTTCCCAAATAAGTAGACATTTGAGTTTGCAGCGACCTATTTTGCGTACTTCTATCTGGACCGGAATTTCCCAAAAGAACGTGATATCTGGATAGAGGTATCCAATATCATTATTAAAGAAATACAGCCCCATTACACTTCGCTCAAAGATTTTGAGATGAAATATTCAGGGGTTGGTATTGTAAATTATACCTGGTATCAAGTAGCCTTTTTGTTGCAGGTAGAGAAGTTATTTAACAAGCAGGGGAAAGACTTTTTAACCCGACTCCGAAACCACGCCTGGAGCTCCGCTTCAACGACTGAGTACATAGATGAAATGAACGAGATTGGGGTAGGTTTTAACCAATGGGCTCAGCGGTATAACTTGCAATAATGTTAGTGTGAATGTAATAGGGCCGCCTCTCAAGAGAGACGCTTGTTACGATTGATTGCCCAAATCTCCAAAGTATATTGCAAATCTATATGAGCTATATCATGTGTATATTTGGCAAGAATAGCATGAAATCTAATCTGAAAATTAAGCGACCATCTCCATCTTTTCTTTACACACCACTAGATCACAACCCTAAGCTGTAGTACCGATGCAATCTTTAGTATTTATACCTAATTAATTGATATTTATGTACTTATAAGTTAAAAATATTGTCTCTAATTCCGGAAAACACTATCTATAAGTTCAATCTTAATTTAATAACAGAGAAAAACATGGGTAAGATAACAACAACCATTGTGGGAGTGATTCTACTATTTTGCACAAACGTTGTAACGGCGCAAGATATGGAAGATGAAAAACAGATTTTTGTCGTTTATAACATGATACCTGAAAATGACAACATTAGTCAGTTTGAGGATGCCTGGATGGAGCACAACCAAAAATTTCATCAAGAATCCCCGGTCTATGCTTTCTTTTTTGAATCGGGTCCTTATGGCGGCACCTACCAAGGTGTTGAAGGGCCGTTAACCTGGACCGAGCATGAGAATGTGGAATACACCGACGCTCACGGAAAGGATTGGCTGGATAATGTACAGCCGCTGCTGGATAGTCCTTTGAGAGTAGAATGGTGGAGCCATATGAGTAAATACGAGCAAAATCCATCGGAACAATCAAACGAAAAAGCAATCATAACGACCTATCACGTTAAGAGGGGTGAAATGGCTCGATTTAAACGAATGCTGGATGACTGGTACGAAGCTAACACTGAACAAGGGCATGATGGCCGTTACAATGTCTACCAGCGACAGTTACATGGAGAAAATCAAATAGCAATTGTCAGTTCACTCGACATGGGTCTTGCAGAACTTGATGACGACAATGAATTTCAAAAACGCTATGTAGAAACGCATGGTGAAGGGACATGGCAATTATTTTTGGATGATTTCGACTTAAGTATATCAAAGAGTGAGGTTTCATTGCGAAGCATGCTAGGAGATATAAGCACTCAACAGAATTAAGCAGTTAAACTGTGATAAAAAGGCCCGTCAATATTAGTTGACGGGCTTTTTTTATGGCACTTATATTTGTAGCTGCCTGATCATCAAAACATTTAATTGGTCTCTTCGTAGAGTATGTATTGAAGAGTGATTCACCCGTAAATTTCTAAACCAAGTAATTTGAAAGATGAAGTTTACTAAAATCTATTTTCTGCTCTTTAGTGCAATTATTCTTATTTCTTGCAGTGAGAAAAACAAAGATACCTCATTGGCTGACCAGCAGGAAGACCCATCCCATGACCAGATTCAAGTCTTGAATTTTGGAACTTTTCACATGGGTTTTACTACCGACTCCAACAAAACAGAATTTTATGAAGAAGACCGGAAAAACCAGCAAAGAGTTCATGCTGTAGCCAAAAAATTATCCGACTTCAAACCAACCGTGATTTTGGTTGAGCAAGAGCCGAAATATACCGAAAAGATACAGCAGGAGTACCGTAATTATGTAAATAATCCGGACACGGTATTTAAAGAACCTTCTGAGGTAGAACTTTTAGCCTATGAATTGGGGAGATTGAGTGGAACCGATAGAATCTATGGTATTGACCATAAGATGGGATACAACTATAGAATAGGGCAGCAAATTGACAATCGAATAGATCCCGAGTGGCACGATAAATATTATGAGGATCCTTACAGCTTTTATCCTTCCATAGATGTAAATGAGGACAGCTTAAGTTTGTTGGGTAAGCTTAAACTAATGAAT
>CAYNKF010000400.1:0-2424 GCA_964397705.1 uncultured Balneolaceae bacterium
CTATCGTTCCTATGTTTACGTGTGGCTTGTTTCGCTGAAATGTCTCTTTTGCCATAATACTATTAGTTAAGGTTGTTTAAGATCGTTCTTCCAAAATCTCTTTTTCTACATTGTCAGGGACAATCTTAAACTCAGCAAATTCCATTGTGGAAGTTGCACGTCCCTGGGTCATTGATCTAAGATCAGTCGTATATCCAAACATTTCGGACAGAGGTACCTTGGCTTTCACAACTGAACCTTCATTATTATTATCCATTTTACCAATGATACCTCGCCGTCCATTAAGGTCTCCAATCACATCTCCCATAAAGTCTTCGGGAGTAATGATTTCGACATCCATAATCGGTTCAAGAATCTTCGGGGAAGCTTTTCTGGTTGAGTGGCGAAATGCCATCTTAGCACAGAGTTCGAAGCTCACCTGGTCAGAATCCACATCGTGGTAGGAACCATCAAACAAGCGAACCCCAATATCTTCAACCGGATAATCAGCCTGAATACCAAAATTCATGGCCTCCTTAAATCCTTTTTCTACAGAAGGAATAAATTCAGTTGGGATATTACCACCTTTAATCTCATTGATGAACTTAAATCCTTCTTCTTCATCAACCGAAACATTTTTATCATCTTCATCAAATTCCTCAAAATGCTCCAGCGGACCAATTTCAAATTCCATATCGGCAAACTTCCCGCGTCCACCAGACTGCTTTTTGTACGTTTCGCGATGTGTAACACTTGAGGTAATAGTCTCCCGATAAGAAACCTGAGGAGCACCAACATTAGCCTCAACCTTAAACTCGCGTTTCAATCGATCAACAATTATTTCCAAATGAAGCTCACCCATTCCGGCAATAACGGTTTGGCCCGTCTCCTCATCAGTATTTACCTGAAATGTAGGATCCTCTTCAGCCAATTTAATCAATCCGTTCTGTAACTTTTCGGCGTCAGCCTTTGATTTAGGCTCTACAGCCAACTTGATAACCGGCTCAGGGAATGTAATATCTTCAAGAAGTATTGGGTTATCCAAATCACAGAAAGAATCTCCTGTTCTCACCTGCTTTACACCAACTGCAGCAGCAATATCACCGGCACGTACAATCTCGAGATCTTTCTTTTCATTGGCGTGCATTTCAAGAATACGACCAACTCGCTCCTTCTCACCTGTAGTCGCATTATATATATAAGAACCCTTTTCCAATTCTCCTGAATACACACGGAAGAATGTCAATTTCCCCACATAAGCATCAGTCATGATCTTGAATGCCAAAGCAGAAAACGGTTCCTGCACGCTAGGCTTACGTTCCAGTTTTTTGTCATGATCCTCTGGATCCTTGCCTACAATTGGAGGAATATCATAAGGACTCGGCAAATACTTAATCACTTTATCAAGCACCGTTTGTACTCCCTTATTCTTAAGAGCAGACCCACACATTACAACAGTAATATCTCTGTCAAGCGTAGCCTCACGGAGTGCATTCTCAATTTCCTCCTCACTAATTTCTTGATCCATCAAATAATTTTCCATGAGAGCATCATCATGATCGGCAATAGCCTCAATCATTATCTTGCGATACTCTGCAGCCTTCTCTTTAAGATCATCAGGAATTTCAATCTCGTCATATTCCATCCCGAGCGACTCTTCATCCCAGATAATACCCTTCATCTTAATAAGATCAACAACGCCACGGAACGTATCTTCGACTCCGATTGGAATCTGAATTGGAACCGGATTGGCATTCAGCTTATCTCTCATTTCTTCAACTACATTAAAGAAATCAGCACCAACACGGTCCATCTTATTTACAAAAGCCATCCGAGGCACATCGTACTTGTTAGCTTGTCGCCATACAGTCTCGGATTGTGGCTGAACAGCACCAACTGAGTCAAAAACACCGATCATACCATCCAAAACACGAAGCGAACGCTCTACCTCTACGGTAAAGTCAACGTGACCGGGAGTATCAATAATATTAATACGATGATCTTTCCAGATGCAGTGGGTAGCAGCAGAAGTAATTGTAATACCACGCTCCTTCTCCTGATCCATCCAGTCCATCTGAGATGCACCATCATGGGTTTCACCAATACGGTGAGTAATACCTGTATAATACAGGATACGCTCAGTCATCGTTGTTTTTCCAGCATCTACGTGAGCCGCAATACCAATATTCCGGGTACGCTTGATGCGGTCTACTACTTTTGGATCAGTTTTTGTCTTCGTCTCAGCCATTACTATAAGTTACTATCGTAAATCGTTTAAAATCTAAAGTGTGCAAATGCTTTATTTGCTTCAGCCATGCGGTGGACTTCATCTTTCTTTCTAACCGCTCCGCCTTCATTATTTGATGCATCCAACAGCTCACGAGATATTCGCCGAGCCATCGATTTATCATTTCGCCCCTTGCTGGCTGAAATCAACCAACGCAT
>CAYNKF010000401.1:0-2418 GCA_964397705.1 uncultured Balneolaceae bacterium
GGCTCCTCCTGTGGAAACTTATCAATAGACACATTGGGATCACGATCATTAGGCACGTAATGAACATGCGAGCCATGAGATACGGCTGTGTATGGTTTGGGATTGAAATACCCGAGCGCATCGGCCAGGGCCAATGAGGCCAATACAACGACCACAGCTATAAAAATATATTTGAGCGTATTTTTTGAGGTCATATCATCACTTCCTTCAGAATTTTAAACAGCTTTATAAAGATAATATTGTCAGCTTGATTCCCGAAATGGTATTTTGAACATTTAAGAACCGTTGAATTTATTGATACCCTATGCTGCGAAAGCTTATATATCTCAACTGGTCTGCGTTTTTAAATAGACTTACCAACTTCCAGACTTTTCTGGTAGTAGGATATATAATCTTCCTGCTAATCCTATTTTCCAACCTTATTGGTTCAGCGCTGGTTATTGTCCTATTTGATCAAAATCCCATGGTCACCGACCAACTGCCCTGGCTTACCACTGAAGTCCACCAGCTCATCATCCTTATTTTTGCCAATGTTCTGTGGATTCTCCATTTCTCTTTTACCAGCACCCGGCTGCTTAACATGAAGGAAAATAGGAAGCTATTAGCCTATGGATATCCTGTTAAAAAGCTGACTTGGTATTTAAATCTGATGGGCTTTTTCCATCCGCTCAACGTCATCTACAATTTTACCTGGCTGGTTTTCTTGTTGATGCAGATTCAAAACCTAATGTACATCCCTGTAGTAGTTACGGTCGTCTTGCTGAATTACGCAATCATCTACTCCATTAAACACCGGTTTCTCAAAATCGTCGAAAAGCGCTTTAAAATTATTGTCTTTAGCGCCTTGTTTCTAATCTTCGGCACCATTCAAGCGATTGCCATCATCTCGCGCCGGTTTGAACAAATCATCACCCATTACCTACCGAGCGTCGAAATCATCAACAGCTACCTGTTTTACAGCCCTGGCGGACTGCTGCAATATACGGCAACCGGCACCTATAACCTACCGACGGCGTCAGCCATTTATGCATTTAGTGCGTTACTCATCTTCCTCATCTTTCGCGATCACTTTTTCAAAACCCGTGAAGGGTTACAACAACCTGCTAGAGAACGTAAAATTTTCAAACGGGATAAGCGATGGTACTACCTAAAAAAATGGCTTGGACTCAATGCCGGCAAGTTTTATCACTATGTATTATCTCACTCGTACAATCGCCTGCAGCTATTAACCATCGCCCTAATTCCGGCTGTGTATATCCCTCTTTTGCTGCAGCTTGGAAATAGTTATTACAGTGCGCTGCTTATTCCTACCATGTTGGCGGCCATCCCGGTCGCACTGCTTGCCATGGGTATGGCCAACATGTTTGGCTACGAAAACAAAGAGTTTCTGCTCCATAAACAACTTCCCGTTTCCTTTGAAAAGCAACTCAAAGAGCGTTTTTTAGGCATTATCCTCGTTCCGTTACTCATATTCTATCTAATTACAACCGCTGAGATCATTTATCTTCCACAGCTTGGATCCGTCATCGAAATTTATATTGCCAATACCTTTTTCTTTGTTTGCTTTACACTCGTATTCCTTTGGGCCTCTTTTTATTACTACAAAAAAGTTAACTATTCCTCCTTTAGCTTCAAGCATCCCATCATTTCTCAAAAAGTCACTTTTATGATGATGTTTCTGATTTTCGGACTCGGTTATGCCGTTTTTGCGCCGTTGGGTGAATACCATGTGTATCGGCTGTGGGTGATGGGGGGATTGATCATTGCTATCGGAATCTACCTCTGGCGCGATATGGATCTATTAGTCCGCGCCTTCGATAAACATATATTACACAAAGTTTGGGCCGATTCCGGTCAATAAGTTTAATATTCTATTACTACCATGGATGAAGCAATCAAAATTTCCGGACTTCAAAAAACATACAGTTCTACCCCTGTACTGACCGATTTTGAACTGTCGGTTCCCGAGGGAAATATTTTTGGACTCATTGGACCAAACGGCGCCGGCAAAAGTACGTTGATAGGGATATTGACGGGTCTGCTTGATTACGATGGAGGAGATATTGTCATCAACGGACGTGAGCTTAACGAGCAAAATGAACTAATGATCAAACAAGAGGTTGCTTCCGTACTTCAACCGCCCCTACTTTTTGAGCATTTCACCAGCCATGATTTCCTGCACTACATTTGTGATATATATGAGGTTGATCCCGAAACACGTCAGATAAAAATGGAATCTCTGCTGGAATATTTAGGACTTATGGAGTTTGAGCATGCAAAAATTAATAAGCTTTCAGCCGGTAGCCGAAAAAAATTGTCCTTCTGTGCAGCCATCCTCAGTGACCCTAAAATCCTGTTTTTGGATGAACCGTTTGAAAGCATCGATGTGATTTCAATTGGACGGATGAAAACCATTCT
>CAYNKF010000402.1:0-2410 GCA_964397705.1 uncultured Balneolaceae bacterium
TACAAGGCTTCCATGATAGCCGATCGCCCCTTATATCCGTTCGCACATTTATCACACCCCACGGCTTTATAAAAAGTAGTTTCTTCATATTCCTCCTCGGTAAAACCGATGCCTTTAGCAGATTCAATATGGGGTCGATACTCTTCCTTGCAGTTTTTACAGAGCGTACGTATCAGACGCTGAGCCATAATCAGATTTACGGCATTCGCTATCAAAAATGTCTCAACGCCCATCTTATAGAGTCGGGAAATAGCACTGGGTGCATCGTTGGTGTGCAATGTAGAAAAGGTAAGGTGACCGGTGTTCGCCAGCTTGATGGCAATTTCTGCCGTTTTAAGGTCACGGATCTCACCCACGAGCACAATATCAGGGTCATGACGCAAGATCCCCCGCATCGCCAGATCAAAAGTCATGTGGTTGTTAATTTTTAGCTGACGGGCACCCTCAATAAGATACTCCACCGGCTCCTCAACCGTGAGTACATTAACCTCAGGTGTAATTACATAATAAAGTGCAGCAACAAGCGTCGTTGACTTACCACTTCCTGTTGGTCCCGTAACAATGACAATACCTGAGGGCTTTTCAATCGCTTTTACAAAATCCTCCTTCGCCTTGGTCTGGAGCCCCAACACATTCAAATCCGTAATAACTTCACGGTCATCCAGAATACGAATAACAATAGACTCAAACTTTCTATCAAACTGTGCCCCGACCATTGGCATGATCGAAACACGGTAACGGATGTTGTGCCCGTCTACCTGGCGCTGAATAAAACCATCCTGCGAAGCGTCCCGCTCAAAGCGGTCCACATTACGCGTTTTATCTTTCACAACCGCCGATATGGCTTCGGGCTTTACATTATTTTGCTGGTGCCAGAGCTGAAGCTTACCATCAATTCGAAATCGAATATCGGTCGATGCCGGACCACATGGAATAATATGAATATCACTTACGCCCTTTCGTACGCCTTCCACAAGAAAACCCTCAACCAGAGAGTTAAGCATACTCTGGTTGATTTCTGCATCTATTTCCTCTTCGTCAACTTCATCGGTCTCTTCCTCGAGGTCCGGCTCTTCATATTCAATTTCCTCAAGCAGGTCCAGGAACTCATTCTTCTGTTCATAAACCTGCGTTAAAATCTGTTCTACCAGCTCATATCGGCAGTAGACAATGTGGTGCTGCTTGAAGTTTAATTTGTTGACTATATTTGAGAGTGTAGGATCGGATGGATCTGCAGCAGCAATTTTTAACGTGTTCTGACTTTGACGGATGGGTACCGCTTTTTGGTGCACGAGCTCATCCACGATCTCGCTGGGAAGTTCGTCAATATGAGATTTTATCTCTTCGATCTCCTGATCATCAAGAGACTCCTGATCAGCAAACTCTTCTTCAAATGCATATATGGAGGCAATCTCGCTCATCACCTCGTGACGGTCGATACCGAGATCCTGGTATAAAATCTGGCCCAGCCGTCGGTTCGACGTGTCCGGTTCTTCCCGTAGAATTGACAGAGCCATATTAAGCTCATCTTCAGTAATAATTTCCCGGTTCACCAGGATATCGCCAATATGTCTGCGTGTATTAACTTTTCCCATTAAAAACCAACGGTTTTGCTGAGTAGTCTAACGTTCATGTAAAATACTTCCACAATATACATGTTCACTATCGAAATGAAAGTAAAAAAAAAGAGTCTTTACTATTTCCTTTAATTAATTGCGATAATAATTTTTTCGAAAAACCTTAATACAATTTCGAGCCGCCTACATGGCTCCTGAATTAGGTTGAATTAAGGCAGATTCAGCCGAAACAATCGTAATGGCAATCAATGCTATCATAATAAATATATTTACACCCAAGCTAATCATATCCACAATGGTATCCATTTTATAGGTCGTCTGCGTTTCGTAATACTGTGCCAGCTGCTTGGCGTTTTGTTTGAGTGCTCCTGATTCGGCTCCCAATTTGTATCTACTGATAGCCGTATCCGTAAACACTCCGGTAGCCTTGAGCGATTCGATAAGTCCGGCCCCCTCCTTCAACATCATCTTAATTGCCACTTCCTTAATCTGCTTCTCCATATACTTATTCCGGCAGGCTTCTGCAGCTACCCGGATTACCTCAATATTTTGTCCCGACCCACTGTACAACGTAAAAAATACGCGCGCAAAAATTTCGATACTGGTCTTGTGTATAAGATCACCGATGACCGGAATTTTGATGATGTTCTTATCCCGCCATAATTGCCCCTTGGCCGTTTGCGTTAACCAGTACCATGCCGCGGCAATGGGAATGATATGCCCCAAGGTAAGAATTAGCCAATTATCTTGCAGCCAGTAGCTCATCTCAAGGGTGGCAGCGGTCATGGGCGGCAATGTAATATCCATCTCTACAAAAGCTTCGGCGGTCGCGG
>CAYNKF010000403.1:0-2407 GCA_964397705.1 uncultured Balneolaceae bacterium
TTTTAACTTCCGTCAGTGCTCCTTTTCGTCGCGATGAGAGAATGAGCTTTGTGCCGCGGTTGCTGAGTTCATAAGCAAGTGCTTCTCCGATACCTGAGGATGCACCGGTAATCCAGGCAATTTTATTTTGAAATGACATTGGTAAGAGCTAATTAGAAATCAATAAAACGAAGGTTAATACCGCTCAAAATGCAGAAACGAGCTAAGTTTGACAAGTAGGATGCGAAGCACATCAAAAAAGGTCTGTTCAGATACTCTGTAAAGTTTGCTATTTTATTGTAATCAACGATTTGTGAGTAAAAGCTGTTTTTGACTCATTATTATAAGTAAAAATAATTATTGTGAGACCAAAGCATAGCATATTATTAGTTGAAGATGAAGAAGAACCGGCAGAGATGCTGGCAAATTTCCTGGAAATGAATGATTATCAGGTGCTCGTAGCACATGAAGGGAATCGGGCGCTGGAGCTTATTGAGCAGCATGCCGGAGAAATACATCTGGCAATTCTCGATATCATGGTGCCCAATGTGGACGGCAAGGAAATTTGTAAGCACATTCGGAGTCATCCCGTCTTGGACGATATTCCCGTGATATTCTTAACAGCCAAAGATGAAGAACAGGATGAGATTGAAGGATTGGAGCTTGGTGCTGATGATTATATCCCGAAACCTGCCAGTCTTCCATTGGTTAAGGCGCATGTTGAGTCATTACTGCGTCGCCAAAATCCGCAGAAAGCCAACTGGTTACAGTATGGTGACACCTATCTGGATACGGACGCCAAGGAGCTGTATGTGGATGATGAGAAAATTGACCTTACGTCAACGGAGTACACACTGATTAAGCTCTTTTACCAGAATCCCAAACGTGTGTATACGCGCCAAGAAATTTTGGAGCATATAACAGAAGATGATCGATATGTCTTTGATCGTACGGTGGATGTACATGTTAAAAATCTGCGCCTAAAGATGGGAGATGCCGGAGAGGTGATAAAAACCTATCGCGGTATCGGCTATGGACTTAACCGTGAAGTCGTTAAGGTATAATCATTGAATAATCTGATTGCACAGGTTGAAATAAATGATTTTATGATGAGGGTAATCAAGCATTCAGTTAGCTTTGTAATATGAAGATCCGTTCAAAACTAGCATGGACTTTTATTTTGCTGCTTATTTTTGGGATTACCTCCATCAGCAGCTACTCTATCTTATTTATTCGGGACTATCTGCTTGAAGAAGGTCGTGTTGAAATGGAACGCGATACCCGGTGGCTGGCCGTAACGGCGGCAAACCTAGCCGATGATGAGAATTTTGATAAGCGATTGATTAAGACTGCTCGCACATCGGGATATCAGCTGGCAGTTTACGATTCTTCCGGAAGCTTAATCAATAGTTATAAAAGCAGCGATACGACCATTACGCCTTCAACGAAATTGGATGCGGGTATTATGGAAAGCTTGAAGGCGCGCAATGACCTGCCGTTGCTTCCGCGTAATTCTGATTCGGAAGTTCTGAGAAGTTACATTACACTCCCTGACTCTACTGCCGGTGCTATGTTTTTACAAGCTTCTCAGTTTAAGGATCAAATTTATGAGCCCATTAAAACCATACGATGGATTATCTATTACGGGATGTTTATCTCCATAGGATTGGTAGTGATAGTAAGCATATGGATTGCCCGCTATGTAACAAAACCCATTACCCAGATAAAAGACGCTGCCCAGGATATTGCCGATGGTGGGGTTGATCGGGAAATTGATATTAGTCGTAGCGATGAGTTTGGTACGCTTGCTACATCGCTTAATCAAATGGCGTCTAAGCTACGGGCCGATACGGAGCAGATAAAGCAGTTTGCCGAAAAACAAAGACAATTTTTTGCGGATATCACCCATGAAATTCGAAATCCGTTGCATACCATATCGGGAGCACTTGACATGCTTGAGCTGGATAAGTTATCAGAAGAGAAAAAGGATAAATATATTACTACCGCAAAAAAACAAACCGAACGGATTTCCCACCTGTTTAAAGATTTAAAGGTCCTTCAGCGATACGATTCTGATGAGTATTTTGTAGAGAGACAGGAATTTGATATAGCTCATATTGCACAACACATGAAGGATTGGTATAGCGACAAAGCCAAAGAAAAGGGACTGGAATTAAATATTGATCAGCACTCATGTAAAGCTATCGGTGATCCCGGAAAAATTGAACAGGTGATGGATAACCTGATCTCAAATGCGCTGAAATACACCAGCGAAGGATCGGTGGATGTGACCTATACAACCGAAGATGCTGAAGTCACGGTTGCCATAGAAGATACCGGAATCGGAATATCAGATGAGCATTTGGATCGCTTATTCGATCGATTCTATCGGACGGATAAAGCACGCTCCCGCGACAAGGGCGGCACT
>CAYNKF010000404.1:0-2399 GCA_964397705.1 uncultured Balneolaceae bacterium
TTTATCTGTTTTGGACATTGAATTCTCAATACTCCATTGTCCATCTTTATAGCACCATTGAGTTAGTGAAATACCAGTCAAGATAGAATTAGAGTTCGAATTGATTGCCCATGTGTCTCTCTCTATAGCCATAGAATCATTGACCTTAGTGTAAGTTGATTTAAGGTTTGTAAAGTGAAAACCCTGGTTAAATAATTGCCTATAATAATCAACAATATTTTCTCTACCCGTAATATTTGAGGGGAAATCTGGCATAAAACAAGCATCCTTATGATAAATCATACATAGTGAGTCTATTGCGCCGGAATTAAATAAACGGATAAATTCTGAATTTGAGCTTGCTTCTTCAAATCTATCTACTATCACTTGTCTACTTTGTGCCTTTACATTTGAGTTATATGAAAATAATAAAATCGCGCAAATAGCAAAAAATGGAACTGATAAAATCGTTATCTTTTTCATTGTATTTGTTTTTAAGTTAAATAAATCTAAAATGTATTTATAAAATTGCTCGAGCCAAATTTTTAATCTATAAGCTATTCTATCAAGCTTATATGAAAGTTTTCCAAATGAATTATAAATCTCATAATCTAGGTTAGTAAAAATAACTTTCACGGTATAACTCCTTGGGGTCACTTCTGCTGATTCTATTCTTTGAATAGTTCTTAATCCAATGTTACACTTTGCAGCAAGCTCACCTTGAGTTAATCCTTTTGCAAGTCTTAACTCAGAAATTTTTTTACCTAAATCTGGTTGTTTCATAATTCATTCAAATTCGAGACAAGATTATATCTAACTTAAAAAATATTCAAATTTGTTTGTTGTATTTGATACGTCATTCATGCGTCATTTCATAAAAACAACTAATAATCAGTCTATTATTTAATCATAATGGATTATTTTAAACTCCTGTTTTTTGTTGAGTAGGATGTTTTTCCGGCTTGCGTACAACGGGAGTCTGTGTAAAAACTCATTTTCCCATTAAAGATAGCACATCAGGGTTTATATAGCTGCCATACAAGCCATAAAATTTTTGAATACTGAATATATTTAGAGATTCGCTTTTTTCCATAAACTGCTTAAAATGGCTTAAACAAGTCTGAAAATCCTTAAAAAACAAGAAAAACAGTGCTCCCTCAGGACATTTATGAGCTTTCCAGCTCCAATGACCGAAATGCAGCGACTTAGGTTATACCCGATAAACATCAACCCCACCTCTCCCAATACCAATACTTTCTCCTTTCCACGTATCAATGTAAAGGTAAAACCACGTTGTCGCTTCAGGGTTCCGAACATGTGTTCGGTAATCTGTTGTCGCTGACGGTAATAGTCAGGATTGTTTTGCACACGGATCATATTTTCTTCTACAATATCAGCATATTCACTCCGATCGATATACCTTCCGTTTGGTTTACTTCGTGTGCATAAATTCCGACTATTACAAGTTTTACAGGCCGTTGTATTAAATCTCCTGAACCGATACGCTCCTGGTTTACCCTTCCTTTTATCACTGTGATGGTGCCATGCATTATTGGTTGTCATCTGATGTCCTTGTGGACAGATATACACATCCTTTTTGGGATCATAACGGAAGGAGGTGATGGGGTACATTCCAATGTCTTTGGTTGCTGGGGCCTTGGGGGAGACAAAAGTGGTGATATCATGTTCTTTGCATTTACTTAACTCTACTCCGGTATGATACCCTTTATCTGCCAATACTGTAATCTTCTCCCGCCCAAGTAGTTCTTTAGTAGCTATGGAAATTTCAGCCAGTGCGTGCGAATCGTTAACGCTTCCGGTAGAGAATTCGATAAGGAACTTATATTTTGAATCTGAAGAGGCCTGAACATTGTATCCTGCATTGACAACATTGCGCAGCAGGATCACCGCCCTTGAATCCGGATCTGTCAGGGAGATTTGTTCTTCTCCGCTCTGTTCAAGCTATTCCTTTATCCTGGTATATTTTTCTTGTTTTTCTTTTCGCTCCTCTATCTTTTCCACTATAGCTTTTTTCTCTTCCAGCTTATCGGCAGCATCCAACTGAGCTTCGTATTCACTAATCTGTGCATCGATATAGGCCAGGTGCTGTTTGAGTTTCTTTTCGTTGAAATTGTTTTTCAGCGAATTGCTTCCCCTGATCTTGAAGGAATCAATGGCTACTGTTTCTCCTTCAATCAGGTTCCATTCTTTGAGCAGACACACGAACCTTCTAAAAACTTCCCGAAACGCAATGGAGTGGTTTTTCCGGAAATCAGCAATGGTTTTATACTTAGGTCTGAGTCCTGCCAGCAACCACATTGCTTCCATGTTGGTTTGTGCCTCGCGTTCCAGCTTCCTGCTTGTTCTGATGCCATACCTGTATCCGTATAAATACAGCTTCAGCAATACCGATGGATGAT
>CAYNKF010000405.1:0-2395 GCA_964397705.1 uncultured Balneolaceae bacterium
CGATTGCGATTACGTCCCATCTTGATGACCACGCTCACTACCATTTTAGGGCTTCTGCCGCTTTCCTTTGGCATTGGTTCCGGTGCGGAAATCCAGGCTTCGTTGGCCCGAGTGGTTATTGGAGGGTTAACGGCCTCAACACTTATTACCCTAGTATTTATCCCCGTAGTTTATGTTTCCGCCGAACACGTACTTTCAAAGGTCAGATCACAAAGCTGGGTTCCTTCATGGATGGCCGGCGAAAAAGCTGAGCCGGTAAAAGCTTAACCTTTTATCTCATAAAAAATATGATAAAACATCTGGTTTAATTTTTTTGCAGGATGGCTAAATTTTTAATCTTTCATTGTATCGGATTATTCAACCATCTTTGATATAAAACAGGAATAATTAATACTGTTCTATGTCTATTTCCCGCAAAAAATTTTTAAAGCAAGCCGGTGCTATGGCACTCGGCTTTTCGGGGCTGCAAATTTTCAGTAGATGTACCCCGGCGGAGCGATCATCCCGAAAACTATCCATTGATCCCTTTGGACCCTTGCAATCTGATCCGCAGGGACTTTTTAATCTGCCAGAAGGTTTTTCCTACAAAGTTATCTCTACCTTTGGCGATACCATGGATGATGGCTTCCTCGTACCGCATCGGCCTGACGGCATGGCTACTTTTCAAAGCCCTGACGGATATACCATTCTCATTCGCAACCATGAGGTAAATCCTGCAAAGGGCGGTGCTGAAAGTGCCTTTGGTGAAGACTTTGCCCTTACCAGTGAACTTGACCCCTCTTATTTTTACGATTATGGAAATAATAAGAATCCGGGCCAGGGCGGGACTACAACCGTAGTTTATGATACCGAAAAACAAGAGGTGGTTCGTCAGTATCTGAGCCTGGCAGGAACGCTCCGTAACTGTGCCGGCGGACCTACGCCGTGGAATAGCTGGCTGAGTTGCGAAGAGATTGTTACCAAACCCGACGATGTCTATGCCAAACCGCATGGCTATGTATTTGAGGTCCCCGCTCAGACTCAGATAGGTTTGGCAGAACCAATACCAATAGAAGCGATGGGGCGCTTTAATCACGAAGCCATTGCAGTGGATCCCAAAAGCGATGTCATTTACTTAACTGAAGATGAACATGAAGGTCTGCTCTATCGCTTTATTCCAAATACGCCGGGAAAATTACATGATGAGGGCAAGCTGCAGGCTCTTGCAGTAAAGGATAACCCCAGTCTGGATACCCGAAATTGGGAAAGTCCAACCATCAAAGAAGGGCAGCAAATGGATGTGGAATGGATAGACTTGGATAACATTGATAATCCTAATGATGACCTGCGATTTCGCGGCTTTGAGGATGGAGCAGCCCGATTTGCCCGAGGTGAAGGAATGTGGTATGGCAATGATGCCATCTATTTTGCCTGCACCAATGGGGGACCTGAAAAGTTGGGACAAATTTGGAAGTATGTACCAAGTCCCGCAGAAGCCAATGCAAAGGAATCTAAGAACCCCGGCAGCCTTGAGCTTTTCATAGAATCTATGGACAGTACCATTATAGAAAATGCTGATAACTTGACAGTGGCCCCTTGGGGCGATTTAATTGTTTGTGAAGACACCGAAGAAAAACAGGATCTCAAAGGCGTTACTCCAAAAGGCAAAGTCTACAACCTGGGACGTAATGCTAAATCAAACTCAGAGCTGGCTGGGGCAACCTTTTCGCCAGATGGATCAACCCTGTTCATGAATATCCAGCACTCAGGCTTAACATTGGCCATTACTGGTCCATGGAGCAAAGCCTACGGTTAACTGCTACGTATCCCCCAATGTATAGGAGCCTTCAAGGAATCCTGATGGTTTTTATATAGAACTGCATTTTCTAAATACGTCTCGATGGTATACTAAACTGTACTAGACCACCTGAATTTTATCCATTTTTACGTGTTTTAAAACCCTATGCACATTTGCAAGCATAAACATCATCACCTAATGCAGTAATGCAATAGATTGATATCCTGCTTATAAAATTCCACAGGTGCTAAAAAAAATATATTCTTTTTTATACCTCTATATTGTTTAAACAGACATTTTAACGGTTAATAAAAATATTTTAGGAATAAAATACACTTTTGGAACAGATCTTGTAACACTATCAAACGAACCACAAAAACAACATAATCTTCTAAACCATAAATTAACCAGAGGTTCTATTATGAAGACGTTACAACACATAACCAAGTCGATGAGCTTGGTATTACTTTTAATTTTCGGGGTTGTCGGAATGGCTTCTGCTCAATTCGATCGGGATCTACAATATTATACCAGTCCTGATCAAACCGGGCTAAACCAATTTGAGGCACCCTTTGAAACAGATGTCGAATTTGACGGCTTAAATGTCCGCATCGGCGG
>CAYNKF010000406.1:0-2374 GCA_964397705.1 uncultured Balneolaceae bacterium
AAAGCAAATCAATCGTATATGGATATTGGTTGTTCAACAGCCCTTTACGGTCGACTGGTTAAAAATGAGCAACCCCGGTGCGATGTGGTCTCGCTTGATTTTTCTCGTCAGATGCTTGATGAAGCACGGATGAAAGCGGAGGCCGAGCAAGCAGATTTATATTTGCTTCGAGCTGATGCGCGATACCTTCCCTTTTTTGGAGCAACGTTTGACGGCCTTATGATGGGGGGTACGCTAAACGAGCTTACCGATCCTTTGAAAGTCTTGTACGAGGCCCGGCGTGTGATAAAAAAAGATGGGGTGTTTTTTATGATGCACTTGGTTAAATCACCCACTTGGTACATAAGATTAATGCAGGATTCAGCCGGCCTTGGCGGACTTACATTTTGGACCGTAGAGGATAGCAATCTAATGTTTGAGCGTGCCGGTTTTTCAATTGCCGAGCAATTTACCAAGGGCATTGTCTGCTTTACAAAGTTGATGCCGGCATAAAAACTTATAGATTACATCTTTTTGGGAGCCGAAATACCTAAAATTCCCAATCCATTGGCAAGAACTTGTGCTGTTGCTTTAGCTAAGGCTGATCGTGCCTGAACAAGTTCCTCTTCTTCCCCCAAGATACGGCAGTCGTGATAAAAGGAGGTAAAGGCCGAAGCCAGGTCTTCCAGATAATTTATTAAGCGATGTGGTTCTCGGCTATCGGCAGCACTTTGTATCATCTCGGGAAACCGGAGCAGGCTCTTGATGAGTGCTGTTTCTGATTCATGGGTAAGAAGTTCTAATTTGGGACTGTCTTCGACGTCAAAAGAGTATTCCTGCTCAACTTTTCGCAAGATGCTGTGAATACGGGCATGTGCATATTGTAGGTAAAAGACAGGATTTTTTTCTCCGGCCTCCTTGGCTTGTCCCACATCAAACTCAAGATGGGTGTTTGGGTCGCGCATCTCAAAGAAGAAGCGCGTTACATCAGCTCCTACTTCATCCATCAGATCGTCAAGCGTAACAAAGTTGGCTTTACGAGTACTCATCTTAAAGGGCTTTCCATCTTTTACCAGCGTCACAAACTGATAGACAATAACATCTATTTTGGAACGGTCATAGCCTAAAGCCTCAATTCCGGAAAGAACATCAGGATAAGTATCGATATGGTCGGCACCAAAAACATCAATACAAAGGTCATAACCGCGATCGAGCTTGTTGGCATGATAGGCTATATCAGGCAGGCGATAGGTCGGTTCGCCCGTGCTTGATGAGTACGGTGTCTTGTTCTTTGCCAAACTCCGTTGTTCGAAACCAAGTAGCCCCGTCTTTGTCGTATGCTAAATTTTTCTCACGGAGTGTTTTCACAGCTTGATCAATAGAACCATCCGCATAGACTTCTTTTTCATTAAAAAATGAATCCATTTCAATATTCATACGATTGAGGGTGGTCTTAATATCATCGAAGATGATCTGCTCGGCTTTATCCTTAAAGGGATTTACGTCTTCGGTTGCAATGAGACTATCGCCATGTTCATCAATAAGTTCTTGAGCAATATTTTTGATGTATTCGCCCTCATAGCCTTCTTCAGGTAGCTCGGCATCCTGATCCAAGAGCTGTAGATATCTAGCTCGTACACTTTCGCCCAGCATACGCATTTGTCGTCCGGCATTATTAAAGTAATATTCCCGATCAACATCAGCTCCACTCCATTCCAGCAGGTTGGCAACCGTATCACCCAACACGGCATTACGTCCGTGACCAACGGTAAGCGGTCCTGTGGGATTGGCGCTTACAAATTCAACAAGAATGCGCTTTCCTTTTAAAGAATCAGATTTTCCAAAGGTTGAACCTTCACTGAGAATATCAGCAAGTTCATCAAATAAATAATTCTCAGCATATCGAAAATTGATAAACCCGGGACCGGCGATCTCTACAGATTGGATATTTTGCTTATCGTATTCCAGTCCTTCTACAATTTGCTCGGCAATTTTTCGCGGATTCATTTTAAGCACGCTGGCAAGATTCATCGCGATATTAGAGGCAGCATCTCCGTGCTCGGGCTGGTTGGGTTTTTCTATTTGGATTTCGGGAATGTCATCATCGCTCAGATCAAATTGCTGAAGCGATTGTTTGATGATAGAGCGCAGGTAATCCTTCATGAATTATTATGTTACTGAAAGTTTTAAAGAGCGGTAAATATAAGCAGTTGAATTAGGAATTGAGAATTAGGATTTGGGATTTTTAAGAGTTTTTATAACTGCACCAATAATTTTCAATAGTTCGCTACAATCTGTAATCAAAAATGCCGACAGTTGTTGTCTAATTATTTTAGAATCCCGAAGTAACCCAATAATGAGTGTTTTGGGCTTCTATTGCCTCTTCAATATTATT
>CAYNKF010000407.1:0-2369 GCA_964397705.1 uncultured Balneolaceae bacterium
GCTTTAGCACGCTCTGTTTATCCCAACGGCATATTTGTAAATGATAAGGAGTTGAAAAAAGCAGCTGATAAAACCCGCAAGTTGCTACAGAGGGACGAGGTTGTACTTTTTGATGCCATTTTTGAGCATCAACAGATGATGGCTCGGTTACCTATTATTCATAAATCCGGTAATCAGGTGACTGTTTTTTATATCCGCACCAAAGCTTTCGATTCTCGTAAACACCGAATTACAGACTCCGAAGGATATATCAATGGTAAATGGGAGAAGTACATCCTCGATTTTGCTTATCAGGTATATTTGATTCAGGAGAATTACCCCGATCTCGATATTCAGGCGATGTTGATAATGCCGGAAAAGTCGAGCACTGCTTATACCGATAATTTACCCTTGTTATTGCATCCGTTGGATGACCGTTCGAAAGCTGAATCTATTGATGTTTCGAATCAGGAATTGTTGGCTAAACTGGATGTGACGAAGGTAGTTAAGAGGTTAATGAGTAGGCATAGCTTTGCCGAAAAATATTTCCCAAAAACTACGTTAGAAGAAACCCTACATTATTTTTCTACGGTATATTTTGGGAATGAGAAGCCGGATCCAGAAATAGGGTCAAAGTGCAAAAGATGCGAGTTTCGTATTGGGTCGAAAAGGCTGAAAGAAGGAGAAAGAAGTGGATTTAATGAATGTTGGTTACCTGTGATGTCAGAGGGAAATCCATCAGAAAATCACATCTTTGATTTAATTGGTCCCGGCACCAATCGGCGACTTGCCAACGGAAATTATGATCAGAAAGATATTCCTGCTGATTCCATTTTTAGTTCGGCAAGCGTAATTGAATCAGAGGGACGTATTTCTCAGGAGATGCGCCAGGCACTTCAGATCCATAAGAGGAAGGATGAAGAGGTGCCCGGGGAGATTATTCGCCCGGTATTGTTTGAAGAACTCAAAAGCTGGCAGTTTCCTTTGCATTTCCTTGATTTTGAGGCAGGTAATTATGCCGTTCCGGTCCGTAAAAATCGGCGACCGTACCATTTGGTTGTATTTCAGTTTTCATGCCATACATTGTATCAAGATGGTAGATGGAAGCATCGTGAGTGGATAGACGATTTTAAAAGTGGATATCCTAATTATGAAATGGTTCGCAGGTTGAAACTAATTCCAGACATTAATGAGGGTACTCTCGTCCAGTATTCAAATTTTGAGCGAAATGCATTAAAAACAATCCGATCAGAATTACTGCAAGAGCAAGATGAAATTGGGGATGCCCATCAGCTTATAGATTGGATAGAGACGATTATAAATCGTCACGATTCTTCACATTCACAACCGCCTTATATTGCTGACTTGAGTCGCTTGGTGAAGAATTTTTACTATAACAGAGAGATGGAGAGTTCGCTAAGTATAAAGGATGTGCTGCGTTCGGTGATGAGCCACAGTTCTTATTTGAAAAAGCTCTATTCTAAACCTTATTCGAGCAGTAATTTTGATCACATTTTTTGGTGGCAGCCCAATGGGGAGGGTGGAGCCCGAAATCCCTATTCCATATTAACCGAGACAGGAGATTCACCTATACGCCGGGGTACCGAAGCTATGGTAGTGTATGGTAAGATGATAGCGCAGGAAATGGATCCTCAACGGCATGAAGCCTATCAAAATGCGTTGCTAAAATATTGTGAGCTTGATACCCTGGCTATGATGATGATTTACCAACACTGGCAGAAAAAAATGGAGCAAGCTTAAACTTTTGTAGCAGGAACATTTAGGAATTACGTACATTTATAAATATTGACCAATGAACATTAATTCATCAATTCAATGACTTCTTCTCTCAGATTATTTTTTACGTCTGTATTACTAATACTTTTTGTAGGCTCTTGCACGGTTCAAAAAAGTCCAATAACCGGTTCAAAAAGAGCCTATGGATATAGTTGGAAGCAGGAGCTGGAGATTGGAAAAGAGGCTGATAAACAAATTCAGCAGCAATATGGAGTTTATGACGATGAACAGGTGCAGCAATATGTTGACCGTATTGGACAGGAAGTGTTGGAAGTGAGCCATATGCGGCGCGAAGATACCGATCCGAAGTATCGTAATACAGAGTTCTATTTTCGTGTGCTTAACAGTCCGGTAGTGAATGCGTTTGCATTGCCCGGTGGTTATATCTATGTCACACGCGGATTATTGGCTCATCTTAAAAACGAAGCACAACTTGCAGTCGTACTGGGACACGAAATTGCACACGTGGCGGCACGTCATGCTTCTCAACGGGCATTCGAGCAGCAGTTGGGACAGATTGCTCTTATTGGCGGAGCTGTAGCCGGTGAGGAGTTGTTGGGCGTGCCGGGGCAAAGTGTTCTTCAATTAGGTGG
>CAYNKF010000408.1:0-2366 GCA_964397705.1 uncultured Balneolaceae bacterium
AAGAAGTGGCAGAGGATACTGCAGAAGAGATTAATCGACTGTTAGACGGAGGCCTCAACGGTGATATTTTACTTGGAGACAATAAGGTTGAAGCTAAGGATATTGCGGTATTGGTCCGCACGCATAAACAGGCCAACCTGATGAGTAATGCCCTGCAAGAGTATGGAATTAATAGCGTGCGTCATAGCGAACAAAGTGTGTTTGAAAGTGATGAGGCCGCGCAACTGGAGCAATTGCTTAAGGCAGTAGCCGAACCCGGCAATGAGATACTTATAAAAACTGCGCTATCACTTCCACTTACCGGGTATACTGCGAAGCAGCTGTTTGCTATCGAGGAAGATGATGAGCACTGGCCGGAGATGCTTCAGCAATTTTCCGACTGGCACCGAATGTGGGCCGATAAAGGGTTTTCAACAATGTATCGCTCGATGTTAAAAAAACTGAATATTCAGGAGCATGTTATCGCTTATACTGATGGAGAGCGACGGCTGACCAATTTATTGCATTTGGGAGAATTACTGGAAGAGGAATCCCGGAAGCACGCGGAAGGAACCCGTAGCTTACTGCAATGGCTGGCCCGAAAGCGTCAGGATACAAGTAAAAATAAGAGCGATGAGGAACAAATGCGCCTGGAAAGTGATGAGGCATTGGTAAAGATTGTAACCATGCATAAAAGCAAAGGTTTGCAGTATCCCATTGTGTTCTGCCCATTTTTGTGGCATGGCCCAAAGATTGAGAACAAAGACATTCCGCTGGAATATCACGATCCCGAAAATCCTGATATTACCTATTTTGATTTAAATGGTAAGAGAGATCCGGATCGATCGGAAAAACGATTTTATAAGGAGAAAGAAGAATTGGCCGAGAATTTACGCCTTGCATATGTGGCTATGACTCGCGCGGAATACTGTCTGTATCTGTCCTGGGATTTTGCCGGCGATACGCAATTCTCTCCGTTGGGATATATGTTGCAGGATCCTGACCAGGCTATGGCACTGCTAAAAAATAAAGTTGGCTTCGGTTCAAATAATAACGTGGATTGGTCTGGTGATCAGCTGCACCAAGCGATTGGCGAACTCTGTAAAAACCATCCCCACCTATTTACTCTTAAAGATGGAAAAGAACCTGATCAAAATAATAAAGGGATTAAGGATAATGATGATCACACTAAAGAACTGGAGGCGATGCAGTTTAAGCGATCATTGCCTCTTGCTACAAGTTATCATGTCTCGAGTTTCTCGTCGCTGAGCAGCTGGATGGAAGAAGATGATCCTGATGTGCCTGATTATGATCAGTTTATGGATTATGGAAATTTAGAACAAGAGACCGACGAAAAAAATATGTTTACGTTTCCAAAAGGTCCACAGCCGGGAACTTGTATACACAATATTTTTGAGGATTATTTTTCTAAATCGGAGGATAAGTATGAGGTGATTTTCAATCAATTGCAGTTAAATGGGATTGATATCGAATGGCAGAATACGGTTTCTGATATGCTTGATCTGGTGATAGATAAACAACTCCATGAGGATATTGAGGGCCTAAACTTATCTGCGGTGCAGGATCGCCAGATTCCCGAGATGGAATTCTATTACCAGAACGAAGAGATTGAGACCCGGAAACTGTTGTCCATCATCCGAAATGGAGCTACTCCGGATTGGGAAAACAAAGGAAGGGCAGCGTCCGGTTTTTTAAAAGGATTTATCGACCTGACTTTTGAGTTTAAGGGAAAGTATTACCTATTGGATTATAAGACCAATTTTCTTGGGAATGCAATCAGTGATTATGGAAAGGATGAATTGCAGCACGAAATGGAGGAAGCGTCTTATGATTTACAATACCACATCTATACTGTAGGACTTCATCGTTTTTTAAAGAAGCGATTAGCCAATTATTCCTATGAAGAACATTTTGGAGGTGCATTCTATCTCTTTTTACGGGGGATGAATAATGAGGGCAGTGAAGGTATTTTCTTTGATTGTCCTAATAGGAAAACTATTGTGGAGTTGGACAAATATATCAGGGGAGGGGATGATGAGTAATACATTACAGAAATTAGAAAACCTGTTAGAAAATGAGGTTATTCATCCCATTGACTTAGAATTAAGTCGATTTTTGAAAGAACGTCACCCGGAAACCTCTGAAAATGTATTACTGGCGGGTTGTTTGGTAAGCCACTTATATCAGCAGGGACATGTATGTTTACCTCTGGATGAGTACGCTGGTACCCTACTCTTTGACGATAACCGGGCAGAGACTTCCCTGAGAGCCCCAGACCTGAAAACGTGGCGTTCGATCTTATTGGGATGCCCCGCAGTAGGCAAACCGGGCGATTACAGCCCCTTAATACTGGATAACGCTGATCG
>CAYNKF010000409.1:0-2363 GCA_964397705.1 uncultured Balneolaceae bacterium
GATACGAATGGACTCCCTAACTACTCAAAAAGTGCAGGAAACAGTGGACTACCTAATAAAGATGTCTGATAAATATGAGAATGAGGTGGGTATCACTGCTCAGATGGTGTTGGCTAATCATTATGCTACAAGAGGTGAACAGGAGAAGGTAAACCGTCTTATGGATTCGATAGAAGAAAGACTGAAATCATTGAACAATGCAAAGTTTAAAGAACTAAAATGGAAGCGGTATCGAACGCAAATTAAAAGTGCTCAAAAAAGTGCAGGTCAAAGCTTCAGTAAAGCAGATCCCGATACACTTTTTTATAAAATAAATCCGGAAATGATTGATCAAGCACGAATCCATGAAGATAAACCGCAGGGTAATGAATATCGCATCACCGTTCAGTTAAAAAGGGAATATCATTCCGATTTTGCTCAGAAAACGACAGATAATATTGGCAACTTCATCGCTATTGTTCATAACGGTGAAATTATTTCTTCTTCCTTTCCAACGATACAAACCGGAATTTCCAGTGGACGTTTTTCTTTGGGGCCTTATGAAAAGCAAGAAGAAGCCAAAAAGGTTCTCCGTCGGATTTCGGATGCAGACTAAAAGCATGAATCAGTATGTAATGAGCTTCTCCAGGATTTCCTTTAGGCGGTCATCTGCAAGGTAATGTTTTTCAAGCTTAGGACTAAAGGGTACCGGTATATCGAGTGAAGAGCAGCGCATTATCGGGGCGTCTAACTCTTCGAAGCATTCTTCGGTAATGAGGGAGGAGAGCTCACTCATGGGGCCAAGCGTGGTAGAAGGTTCTTGTAACAGGAGCACTTTATTGGTTTTGGCTACGGATTCTTTAACCGTTTCCATATCCAGTGGAGCCAGGCAGCGCAGATCTACGATTTCAATCTCTGTTCCCTGATCTTGGTACGCTGTCGCCATTTCCTGAGCCCACTGAACGCCCATCCCATAGGTAATAATGGTGGCATCGGTCCCTTCACGGACTATGTTCGCTTTACCGAGTTCTTCAGGAATGCATTGATCGGGTGTTACGGAACGGATACTGCGATATAGTTTTTTATGTTCAAAAAAGAGCACGGGATTGGGATCATAGAGGGCACTGTATAATAGATTTTGGGCATCTTCTACAGATGAAGGAACGACAATTTTAAGTCCCGGATGTTGCATAAACCAGCTTTCGGGCGATTGTGAGTGAAATGGTCCCGCACCTACGCCCGCTCCGTGTGGTGCACGAATGGTAATATTGAGGGAAGGCATCCAGCGATACTGGCCCTTGGAAATGTTGTTTATAATCTGGTTGAATCCGCAGGAGATAAAATCGGCAAACTGCATTTCGACTACGGGTTTAAATCCTTCCAATGCTAGTCCTAAGGCGCAACCAAGGGCTCCTGCTTCGATGATGGGTGTGTTGCGGATTCGGTCTTTTCCAAACTGATCTACAAAACCCTCGGTAATTTTGAATACGCCACCGTATTCAGCGATATCCTGTCCCATAATGATAAATTCATCATCTTCCTCAAAAGCCTTCCGCAGCGAAAATTGAATAGCATCTACAAAACGTTTTTCGGAAGATGCAGTACTATCGGATTTGACTTGAGGTAATTGTACCGGACTAAATAGGCGATTTTCCTGTTCTTGTCGGTCAAAAATGGGGTCATCGGCTTCAAGGGCCTGCTCTAATTCAGGTAAAAAATGATCATCGATTTCATCTTGAATGTCATCCAACTCTTCATCTCCCGAAACAATATCTTCGGATTTAAGCCATTGTGCAAAGCGATCAATAGGATCCTTTTCTTTCCATTTATCAAACTTTTCATCGGGTACATAAAACGTACCGGAGGCTTCTTCATGGCCCCGCATGCGGAACGTCTTGGCTTCAATAAATGTGGGGCCTTCTTTTAGCGCATGTTTTTTGGCTTCGGAGACTGCATCCATCACTGAAAAAACATCATTACCATCAATTTTTACCCCACGCATTCCATAGCCTTGAGCACGATCTACGAGATCTTCTGGAACGAACTGTTCACTGGTAGGAGTGGAAAGGCCATAACCATTGTTTTCAATCATAAAAATGACCGGCAATTCCCAAACAGCAGCAAGATTAAGTGCCTCATGAAATTCACCCTCGCTAGTTGCCCCATCCCCACAAAAGCTTGCGGCAACAAAGTTATTCTCGCGCAGTTTAGAAGCCAAGGCCAGTCCATCGGCAACAGGCATAGTAGCAGCAAGATGTGAGATCATCCCTACAATCCTTTTTTCAGGTACACCAAAGTGAAAGGAGCGATCACGTCCCCCGGTAAAGCCGTCCGCTTTGCCTAGCAGCTGACAGAAAAGGGTATACAGATCAACGCCACGAGTG
>CAYNKF010000410.1:0-2357 GCA_964397705.1 uncultured Balneolaceae bacterium
GAATAACGAGATTTTCATGAGCATAACGCACAGCCTCAAGAATGTTGATAAAGATATTTAGCTTTTGATCAATCGAGCAGTTATGCTTTTTACAGTAGCTGTCAACCGGTGTACCATTCACGTATTCCATAATGATATACGGGAATCCATCTTCGGTAGTTCCGACATCGTATAATCGGGCAATACTAGGGTGATGGAGGCCAGCCAGAATCTGCTGTTCTTTCTTGAATCTTCGGATATTTTCTTCCGTTGCTTTTCCGGTCTGAATTATTTTTATGGCAACCTGATGTTCGATCTCTTCACTTGCGTGTTTTGCAAGATAAACAGTACCCATGCCACCTTCTCCAATCTGTTCTTCAATCAGGTAGGATCCTACCTGGGTACCTATAAGAGAACTTTGGGTTGATAGTAATTGAACATCATCAGAAATTTCTTCGTAAACGTTTCTCTTGTAGTCTTCGGGATTTTCTAACCAACCTTCAGAATCAAAAATAGATTCTAACAGTTGGGTGACCTCTCCCTTTAACTTGGGTTTGCCTTCGCAATGTGTATCAATGAACTCTTTGCGTTCCTCCTCTGGAAGATCTAACGCCTGGTCAATGATCTGTTCAATTTGGTCCCAGTTATTGTGACTCATGATATCAGTGTTGTTAAAAGCTTAAATAGTAGCTAAGTAGAAAAATATTTGAACAGGATTACATTCCTCCTACCTGATATATACGAGTGTTATCTATAAAACAGCTCAATTATGTTATTTCAAACTTTCCTTTTAGTTCTTTATAAAGCCATCCCCGAGCTTTCATCCAATCGCGTTTAACCGTACTTTTGGATACGTTAAGCGCTTCGGCTGTTTCTTCAATAGTCATTTCCCCGAAAAACCGCATTTCAACGACTTTGGCAAGCCGTTCATTAAGAGTGCTAAGTTCGTCAAGTGCTTCATCTAAATTGATGAGTTCTTCTGCCTTTTTATTTTCTTTACTGAAAAGCTCATCGATGTATGTAACATCTTTGTCATGTCCGCCCCGTTTTTCGGCATTTTTTTTTCGGGCGTAATCGATCAAAATTTGCCTCATGCATCGCGAAGCTATCGCTAAAAAGTGGGATTTATCATTAAACTTAATCTGAGTTTGATCAATCATTTTGAGATAGGCCTCATGCACCAGTTCCGTTTTTGAAAGGGTATGATTCGGGTTTTGACGAGCCATATGTGAATGAGCCATTCTGTGCATCTGTTTGTAGATGAGAGGATATATTTGATCAAATACTCCTTTTTCACCTTTTCTAAGACGTACAAGCAACTGTGTGACTTTTGAACCGGTTCCCATTTTATCTGTAGTATATTTTAACTAAGCCTAATAGGCATTCCCTGATATTTATGCCTTTTTATTAAGTAGATGAATTAATTTAACCCAATTAACATAAAATATTTGTTTGACGCTAGTTTCCTTACTCACATATTTGCCCAATTTTTTCGCAGCTGGTAAATGCGGGGAGTCTGTAGTATTTTATTTTTGTTGAGTTTATTTATGATTGTTTAAAGTAATTATTATTGGAATAGCCACTGAAAATGATAGAACAAATCATAAGTTAATATGAATAGGTTTTCTAAATTTAATTACCATAGCCAGTTCTTTGGGAATCTTCTGGCAGATTAAGTTATCTTGGGTGCCATCACTTAGTTGCAGTGGTGCCTTTTTATTCAATTTACATTTGAAAAGGTTATATCTGGATCTGATAACTTTTAAAAAAAGTATTTTTACATTTACTGGGTCTGAATGATCAACTATTTCGATAGTTAAATTTATATTGTTAAAAAATTACAAGAGTAAAAAGAAGTGAATATATTTGGAATCAAGTCTTCTATACATCAGCGAGGCATGAGGCACTTCTGTAAAGAACTTAATTATGTTATTTCAAACTTCCCCTTAAGTTCTTTATAGAGCCATCCTCGGGCTTTTCTCCAATCGCGTTTAACGGTACTGATGGAAACACCAAGCGCCTTAGCCGTTTCTGATATCGTCATTTCCCCGAAGAATTTCATTTCAACAACTTTTGATAGTCGTTTATCGAGATTTTTTAGTTCTTTAAGTGCTTTATCAATACAAATAAGTTCTCGTTTTTTTCGGTGTTCTGTATTGAAAAGACCTTCAATATAAGTTACATCCTTTTTTTGCCCGCCACGTTTTTCCGCATGTTTTTTACGGGCATAATCAATTAAAATTTGCCTCATACATCGGGAGGCAATGGCTAAAAAATGGCTTCGATCAGTAAAGTCAATTTTAGACTGATCTATCATTTTCAAGTATGTCTCGTGCACTAATTCAGTTTCAGAAAGGGTATGACTATATGATTGCTTA
>CAYNKF010000411.1:0-2357 GCA_964397705.1 uncultured Balneolaceae bacterium
TAATAGACCCTTTTGCACTGCTCGAGGAGATCAAGGAGGTGGAAGCTATTGGAGGCGATATTACAAATCGGCTAAAAATAAGCAGCTCCGCTCATGTAATCCTCCCGTATCACCAGTTGCTTGATCAGGTTAAAGAGGAACACCGGGGTGACGATGCTATTGGTACTACAGGACGAGGTATTGGTCCAGCCTATGTGAGTAAAGTATCTCGCGTGGGTATTCGAATGTCAGATCTTTTTCACCCAAAGGCACTGCGCAAAAAGGTACAAGACAATATTGCGGATATTAACGAGGCTTTACAGCACGTGTATAAACACGATCCTATTGAGGCGGAGCCAATTATTGAGGATCTGCTGGAAGCCGCCGATACACTATGTCCTTATATTACTAATACTTCTGCCTTGCTACACGATGCGGCAGAAAAGGGTGGTGAAATTTTGTTGGAAGGGGCTCAGGGCAGTCTGCTGGATGTCGATCATGGTACCTACCCATTTGTCACTTCATCGTGTCCCACATCAGGCGGAGCATGTACCGGTTCAGCTATTCCCCCAACGGCTATAAATAAAGTGATGGGAATCTCCAAGGCCTATTGTACACGCGTTGGTAACGGGCCGTTTCCAACGGAGATGACAAATGAAGCCGGCGAAAAACTGCGTGAAGCGGGTCAGGAATTCGGGGCCACTACAGGGCGTCCCCGTCGCTGTGGTTGGATTGACTTAGTTGCTCTTAAATATGCAGTCCGACTAAATGGGATGAACGAAATGACCCTGACCAAGCTTGATATTCTGGATGACTTTGAAGAGATCAAGTTGTGTACTGCCTATCGCATTAATGGTGAAGAAACAGATGTTTTTCCTCTGGACCTGCCGGATGTTGAGCATGTCGAGCCGGTTTTTAAGACCATGTCCGGTTGGAATGAGTCCTTGGAAAATTGTGATACTGTTGAAGAATTTCCAAAAGCAGCAAAAGATTACCTGCAATTTATTGAAGATTATTTGGGTGTAGAGCTAACGATTTTATCCAAAGGCCCGAAGCGATCAGAAACCATTGTTCTTTAACTTTTTTTAGGTAAAAAAGTTTTGTAGAAAATGGCTAATTGTTCTTGATATATATAGGGTGAATACCTTATATTTGGGACTCTTTGAAAAGCGGAAATCCTCTCGTCCTAAAGTGACTGAGAATACACTTAAAAAAGCTTTTTGAAGAATTGACTTATTAGCGGGAGTAGCTCAGCGGTAGAGCATCTCGTTGCCAACGAGAAGGTCGCCGGTTCGAATCCGGTCTCCCGCTCTCTCAGTAAAAGCTCTTGCAGACATCTGCAGGAGCTTTTTTTATTTTGAGGTATACGGGATTATTACCTGCTTTCCGCTTTTATGAAAAATAAGTTTCCATACTAAAAAATTTCCTCTTTCTTAGAATATTACTTAAGAGATAATAAAAGACTATGGGAATTTTATACAGCCGCTTTGAAGAACTTTTTGAACAATTTTTAGAAAAGCTCCCGGAACTCCTTTTTGCTTTAATAGTTCTTGTCCTGTTTCATTTCCTGGCAAAAGGTGGCCGAAAAGTTTATAAAAATATATTAGATAAAACTCCTCTCACCTCGTCAAACGTCAATTTTTTCGGGAAGTTAATTTATGCCTTGATTTTCCTTATTTGTATTCTCGTAGCACTCAATATTTTGGGCTTGTCTGGTATTGCAACCAGTATTTTAGCCAGCGGTGGTATTACCGCTGTTATCTTAGGCTTTGCGTTTAAAGATATTGGCGAAAATTTTCTGGCGGGTTTTTTTATGGCCTTTAGTCGGCCTTTTACTAACGGTGATCTTATAGCGACCGAAGGAGTGGTCGGTCGTGTACAGAATATTGAATTACGGCATAGGCATATTCGTATGGCCAATGGGTGTGATGTGTTTGTACCAAGTTCGCAGCTACTTGCAAAGCCACTGTACAATTATACGCGGGATGGGCTCAGGCGCGGATCGTTTACAATTGGCATTGATTATCGAGATGACGCCACAAAAGCGTGCCAAATTATTTCAGAGGTGATAAAGGCAAATGAACACGCAGTTGACAGACCTGAGCCACTGGTACAAACGACCGGCTTTATGCCAAACTTCGTAGAATTAACCGGATATTTTTGGATCAAAGTGGACGTGTCGAAACAGGAAGTGTTCTTAGCAAACATTACATCAGAGCTGATGGATCAGAGCCGTATGGCATTGGTTGAACATGATTTCACTTTTAGCTCCGAGGTTTCTACCGCTGTAGATATGAGCGAAGTAAAAGTTAGACTGAGTGATACTCCTAAACCACCAAAATAAATTATTCATTTGGTTCCACATACTGCGCTATTTT
>CAYNKF010000412.1:0-2350 GCA_964397705.1 uncultured Balneolaceae bacterium
CAGTCAAGAGTGGGAAAAAATCATGTCGCTCGGCCAGCTGGAAAATGGTTTAACGGAGGTTCCAAATGCCACTAAAATTGGTGAGATCAACAAGCGATCATCGTCATTATATTTGCCGGATAAAAAGCTATGGTTTATCCCTACCTTCGACCCAAAACCATTACATGACAACTTTCATTTTAGGGCTGTTCGCTTATCATCACAGGATTCTAAAGGTGCCGTATCACCAGAGTTTGATCGATCTGACAAATTTTTGCCCACCAATTATTTTCATAATCCCAATAGCGATGAAGTGGTGTTTGTAGGGATCGATAATCTTACGAATGCGAATAGATACCCGGTACGTATTCATCGAATGCCTACTGATTCGTTAATCGCCAAGATCACTAATCCACCTTTTTATCTCACCGCTAAACTTTATTACTATCTTTTTGGAATAGCAGTGATTGGTGGATTTCTCTTTTGGTTTTACGAAAAACAAGTTGACAATCAACATGTAGAAGATCAGAGTATTGAAAATATTTCATATCACTCAATTCTAAAGGCCGGCTGGTATAATAGCCGGGAGAAAGAATTGTTGGAGTATATGCACGAAGAAAATCGATTTTTAGATTCACATGAAATCGAAGAGCTGCTGTGGAGTGATATCGAATCTTATGACTATCGACGGAGACTTCGTAACGACCTTATCAAAGGAATTAATAATAAGTTTAAAAACCATTACTCCAATGTGGGTAGTATAATTATCCGAAAAAAAGATCCTAACGATAACCGCCGCTACCTCTATGGACTTAATAAACAGCTGATAGAGGATTAGAGTAGACAAAAAAGTATTAAAAGAAAGTATAATCCTTTTAACTTAATAGAAAAAGGTCTGCAATATGACTTGCAGGCTTTTCCTCAGGGATAATACCAAAACCGTTAACAGAAATCGTTGTATTTATTAACTAGTTTTGGGACGACTCCGCGGTTCCAATATTATTGATTTTTCGAGTACTACATCCACGTACGAGACTATCCCTTCGCCATAGTTGTCATTACGAGGACTGCCCAAAAACCATAGTTCTTTTCCTTCAGGCTAACTCCCTACGTAGTAGGTAAATAAGCCTATAAGAAGAAAGCCGTATTAAAATAGGTATAGGCATATAAGCCTAATTTGCCGTTTTTGAGTGTAAAATGCTTGAATATAGCTACCTGTTTATTTATTATTGCCTGCGCCCTTACCCAGGGCGTCTCTCTTGATGAATAGTTAGGCCCTCACAACTGATACTTGTGAGGGCTTTTTAGTTATGGCATCGATTTTAGACATTCACGCAGGTTTAAATATCACCAGCGGAACTAGTAGATGGTTCCTCGCCTTCACGATCCTATCCAACGACTGACATTCTTCAAATCGAGGGCACATTAGTAATTAGGTCTGGACTCCTCAATCTCTTCTCTCACCTAAATAATTACCAGATAAACAACTTACTGATACGTAAACTATATAGGTGATTGTCGCACTAGCGGATGCTTTATAAATGACTTTCTATTATTAAACTCTGAGTTCATGAGCTTGTCATAGTCCTCTACCATGTACCTTAGACGAAGATTTAATCCCGATATTGAATAGCTACCTTTCTTGGTATAAGCTTTTCTCTGGTTCTTTTCATTATATGCCATAACTTGATCCCATTATATTACTCCCTTAGTTACAGTAATGAGACGACCAATATTGAAAAGGTAACATTAGAACTTTTTAACAAAGATAACTTAATCGACGAAATAGAGGTTAGGAAGGCTTAAGCCAAATATCTTAAAGACTTTTCGGCGTTTTCAATGCTATTATCACTAACGTAGGCCTGTTGACTGTATCACAAACACAACGATGATAAGTCTACTTAATTAGTGATTCCTTTTTCGCCTTAGATAATTTCTTGATCTGGTACTCCCGCTTGCAAGCCTCCGAGCGATCAGGGTGCTCCTCGATGAAAACAACCTCTTTAGGTGGGTGAGCTCGCAAGTATTTTGCCCCATTACCTTCCCGATGTCGGTACCATCGTTGTATCACGTGGTTAGTGCAGCCGGTATACAGGCTATTATCAATGCAGCGGATCATATATACGAACCAAGATTTCATAAGCTTGCCCAACTGTTAATGGATACTAGATAATATCCTGTGAGGTCTGAGTATAAGAACCCTTCGGCAATAGTAACAGGGTAACTTTACTTATTCAGGTCCAAAAGAACCCTAAAAATGATATCGGGTACCTGCTCCCCATGACACTTTCATATGAAAATTGACTTTTATCTTTTGTTTACTAAATAATTATTGGACATTCTATTATTTATAACAAACGAACTATTGCTA
>CAYNKF010000413.1:0-2349 GCA_964397705.1 uncultured Balneolaceae bacterium
TCAAACTTTTTCTCTTCATTCACATCCTAATGAACAAAGTGGATATGTGATATCTGGTGAATATTTTATTCAATACGGACAGATACGAGAAAAATTGATGCCGGGAGACAGTTATTGTATTCCGGAAAACATTGAGCATTCCTGGGAAGTGATTACTGGCGGAGAAGTAATAGATGTATTTACGCCCCCTCGATTCGATTATTTGTAAAATATATATTAAAAAGGTTGTAACTCTTCAGTTATACGAGTTACAACCTTTGCTTATCAATGATGGTAGAATTATTTTAAGTGTTTTGCAAAGAACCCTAACATTGCATTATAAAGTTCAATTTTGTTTTCTTCGTGAACAAAGCCATGTCCCTCATTATATTTAACCATATATGGTATTTCAAATCCCTTATCTCTCATTTTTTTTACCATCTGATCGGCTTCAATGAAATAGCCCCTTAGCACTTCGGACATGATTATAGTTTAATATCTGTAATAAAATTGTTATAATTATGTCTATGGAAAAACGAACATTCACGAAAGAACAGAAGCTTGAGATCCTGAAAGAGGCAACGGCTCATGGAGTAACAGCTACTTTAGAGAAGCACGGAATCTATCCTGCCACCTATTACAGTTGGCGGAAGAAATTCGACACCATGGGAGAAGCGGGTTTCCGCCACGGTATGACCCCAGCCCAGTTGAAAGAGATCAGGCGTTTAGAGAAAGAGAACAAAACGTTGAAAGAACTTTTGGCAGAAAAGGAGTTAGAAGGGCGTTTAAAGGACGAAGCGCTAAAAAAGAAATATGCCTGGGAGAAAAAAAAGCGTTAGCTCGTAAATACATTCTTGACGGTCTGAAACGAGACAAGGCCTTATCGATTCTGACCCTGAGTAAACATCAATACTATTACGAGCAAACAGGCCATCGTCCAGGCAAACAACCATCTCAGACCACAAAGAAACTGGAAGACCAGGGGGTCTTCACGGTAAGTAACCAGGAGGTAGTAGATAAGGTCAGGGAGACCCAACAGGATCCTGATACTGACTACGGTTACCGTAAAATGTGTACACTGTTAATGATAGCGGGATATTTTATCAACCATAAGAAAGTATATCGATTAATGAAAGATGCAGGATTATTGAAAGAAAGACATAAGAAACGGGACAAATCATTTGCAAAGTACAGGATCGTAATACCTGAGGGCCCCATGGAGGTCCTTGAAATGGACATTAAGTATGTTTGGGTCCACAAAGATGGGCGATATGCCTATATCCTTACCGTCATTGATACATTCACCCGGTTTGCGTTGCATTGGCAGGTGGGGTATACAATGAGAACCCGCCAGGTCAAGCAGGCATGGGAGGAGATTATTACAGAATACCTGCAGTCGGCAGATCTATTGCGCAAAGGGATACATATTGAAATTAGAAATGACAACGGTCCACAGTTTGGATCTAAAATCATACGTGCATTTTTCGAGGAGAACCATCTTAACCAGGTATTCACACATCCATATACACCTCAGGAAAATGGCCATGTTGAAAGCTTCCATTCAATCCTCTCCTCAGCATTAGGGGAACAGGGATTCTGGGACTTTGATTCATTAATTCAAAGGCTGACGATATTTTACGAAAAATACAACAATGTAAGGTTACATGGATCTATTGCTAATCTCTCACCCAGGGTCTTCTGGGATATGTGGGAGCAGGGAAATATATCTCAGACAGTGATGAAAAATAAAAGGGTGAAATTCCGTCTGATGATCCCTTATCAACAGCTATCGGGGAATATGAACCTGAGGGAAGTTCCTTGCTCTCGTTCGAAACCCCTCGATGGGGTGGAGAATGAGTATCAAAACGAAATGATCGGCGCCGATTCATTTCTACAACCATCGGTTAAATAGTCACCTTCGGTCGTTCCTTGCTGGTACAATATTATGAAGAAAAATTGTTATTATTGAAGTCCAAAAGTAAATTGTCCGAATTATAGGGGGCTAAACCATAGTGGAGTAAATTTAGCTAAAATGCATTGTCGATTCTATAAATTGCAGAAATAATAAGACTACTTCCAGTTATTTGAATTAATTGGGTAGTTATTGGTAAACACTGGTTAAAGAGAGAATAAAAAAAAGTTGATTTGATTTTCGATGTAGGTTTGAATCAGGTTTAAATGTTTAACTAAAATTATTAATTATGTCAATGTTCGAATATTTATTTTCAACTTTTGCCGGCTTAACCTTTTTATTAATCGGAGCATCAACTCTGGGTGTATTCATTTATGGCCCCTACTTAAGTATTCAGCTTTATCTGCTTAAAAAGAAAACTATTAAGAAAACAAAAATTGACTCACTGATAATTTTGG
>CAYNKF010000414.1:0-2343 GCA_964397705.1 uncultured Balneolaceae bacterium
TTGAATCTTCCATGCACAAAAGTGCTCTTTAGCTGCAAGTCCAATACTATATTTTCAGGAATCGAAAGGCCTACATTTCCGCCGCTGTTTCTAAGATCAACAAATAGATCTATGGTATTAAGATTGGTCGCTATATTGCCTCCGCTTGTTGCAGCCTTAACGCATCTATCTTTAGGTTATCAATATTCCTTATTCGATCCACTTTCGAAGGTGCGCCGTGGTTTATCGAGTATGAAATCTATGGGTTGATATCATAGTAATGACCGATTGGCATTTCGGAAAAAGGTTTTTCTAAAATAACCTACTAAAATGGACTGAAATAAAAAATTAAGAGAAGTAATCTGAAGTTAGGAAAACCTAATATTATTGCTTTTCAAGGATTATATATCGAAAATAAAAGTGGATAAAACATAGTTGGCAAGAGATAAAATATCAGCTTTTAGTAGGTGGCGTGATGAGTAGAAGGATAGACCGTTCATCTATCTGTGTGCTACTAATACTCACGAGTATTTTTTGGCTAGACATAGAGGATGATTTAAATACATTCAAATACGAAGTAAAGAGAGGCGACACGCTTTCCAATATTGCCCGTAATTTCGGTAATGTAAATTGGTGGATAGACATATACCAAGAAAACAGGCAAAAAATTTCCAATCCTGATTTAATTTATCCCGGACAGATGTTTGTCATTCCTCCCTTTATCGTCCAAAAATTTCAGCGCTCAATTGACCAAAAAGCATTAGACAATGTGATGGCCATGAGTCGCAAGTTTAGGAATCAGAAAGATCTTCTGACCGAAAAGAAAAAGCTCAAAGAATTTAGAAATGCATTTAATAAGCTTGCAAAAGCGGAAAGGAATGTAGAAAAAGCGACTGAAGAACAAACGCTTGACAATTCAGGATTAGGATTCGGTGTGATGGTGCTGGACGAAACCCGAAGCAAGATGGGCAGCAACTTCTATTCCATTTTTTATAAGCACTGGAAAGCACCCGAGGGGGCAAGAAATTCAACCATAACGATTAGCGAGCAACCCATGCCTTCAATGGGCACGTTGGTGCAAGTTGAAATCGATAACCAGGTAGTGTTTCGGAACCGATTACAGCCTAAGTATTATCAAAATGAACAGGCGGCAAAACGAGCAGTTCAAATTTGCCGTTATCGTTTGCAGCGGATGTCTGCTACACAAGATGAATATGCGGGGTACTAAAATATGATTACAGAGATTAAAAATATTACCGTAGGGCTAACATTGATTGGGGCTATGCTTTTATTGCCGTTTGATCTTATGGCACAGGATTTTGTTTACAGTCCAAAAAACCCGGCTTTTGGAGGCAGTCCGTATAACTACAGCTGGATGCTTAATTCAGCTAACCAACAAAATAAATTTCAGCAGGGAAGTTCCGGATTTAGCCGAGATCCGTTGGCAAACTTTGAACAATCACTGCAGCGGCAGGTACTTTCGCAATTGACAAGACAGATTATTGGAGACCGTTTCGGTGAAGGAAATATTGATCTCTCTCAGCAAAGTTCATTTGAATTTGGAGAGTTTACGATACAGATCAATCCAGGCCCCGATGGGGTAAGTATTAATATTCAAAACATATTATCGGGTGAATCAACGACCGTGACCATTCCATCCGGATTTGGAGGCGGCTTTTCACCTTAAACAGAATAAAAAAAGGACAGCCTATGATTAAAGAATTACACTGAAAATTAGGAGTAGAATTAAAAAGAGGGCAGCATCAGAGGAGCTTCTCTTTGCGCAAGCTCGGAGAAGGGTGAATCCCTGACACTACCCATTAAACAATTAATTACAGTAATCTACGAAACCTGTATTAATTGTACAACGGGCTAACCCCTCTCTTATTCACTCCTATCTAACCCGGTTATAAGCAACCGGGTGCACTCACAAGCGGAGTAAAAAACGCTTGTTTATAAACTCAAACAAAAAATAGGAGTACTATTATGAAAAAGTTAACCACCTTAATTGTGATATTGATTGTAACGGCAGGCATGACGTTTGCCCAAAACAATACAGCAACCGTTGATCAAACAGGAAACGACCATGAAGCTGATATCGAACAGGTTGGATTTAGCAACACTGCATATGTTGATCAAACAGACGGTGGATCTAACGGTGATGCTTTTGCTGATATTTCACAAGCAGGAGAGAATAACAATGTGAACCTTAATCAAAGAGCATTTTTTGGATTTCCTGATGAAAGTCATGCAACGATTACTCAAATAGGTAATAATAATAGCGTGGAAGGAACGTCAGAAACGAGTGCGTTTTATCAAAATCAGCCGGGCGGGGTCGTAGAAGTTTACATGGAAGGTAACGAA
>CAYNKF010000415.1:0-2328 GCA_964397705.1 uncultured Balneolaceae bacterium
AAAATATTTTTAATGATGATTTTAACATTACTTCCAAGCCCCTAAAATGAGCCCCATTACTGTAAAAGTAACTGTCCAGTAACCGCCATTAATAAAAATGTATCTCCATGATTTGTGTTCATATAAGCTATTAACCGCCAAAGCGAAAAACACCCACCCGAATCCAGCCAAGAAGCCATAAAAGGCACCTAATTGAGCACTCATCACTTCAGCAGCCTCCGGAGATCCTGTTAGGAAAACCGCAAGATTAAACGCCATGATTAATTCAAAGAAAAAGGCGAATCCAAATATTTTTGCCATATTTCCCTGCTGAATTTGTTCTTCTGTTAATCCCACAGCATTCATCCAAGCATTGCCAAAAAGTGGTCCATACCAAAGCCATCCAACTAAAAATGTAGAAAGTGTAGCTACCAACACTGCCAAAATATTTATACTTGAAAAGTCCATAAGGCCCCCATTGGTTTTAATTATTGGATAATCGAAATTAAATGAAATTCCCTATCAATTGTAACTAATTTTAGTAAAATACTATGCTTCAATAGTTTATAATTTTTTTCTAATAATTATGTAGGGGATTGTACTACAATATTTTACATCAAAAAGGTACAGGCAGAAAGGGAAATACGCTACGGCAGTTACCCGGCAAAAAGGGATATTTATTTTAAAATGGCTAAAAAACCGGGAATTATGAATTTAAAGATCATCTTTTGGGCGATACTACTATTCAGTTTACCGTTAACACTAATTGGACAACCATCGACCTATAAATTAGGTACTACAGTACAAATTAACTCCGGCGACACCCTCTCAAAAAACGTGATTTCCGCCTCACAAGTACTTGAAGTTTATGGGTACTTGGAAAATGATTTATTTGCAGCCGCAAGAAATATTACGATTGGAGGTGTTATAACCGATGATGCCATTATGGCTGCAGAAACGATTACCTTGAATGGTAGCGTTGAAGATATGACTCTTGCTGTAGGAGATTCCATTACAATAAACGGAAAAATACAGGGTGACCTTTTTATTGCCGGTAATCAGATCATATTGACCCAAGATGCTGTAATACGAGGGAATGTTGTAATAGCAGGTAATGAAATTGTAGTTGAAAACGGGCTTATCGAAGGCTGGTGTCGTATCTATGGCAATGATGTCACTCTTGGGGGTACCGTTCGACATTACGTAGAGCTCTATACCAATGAAATTAGCTTCACTGAAGGCTATACCCCACTTGGCACTACTACCATTATTACTTATCGCGACCTTGATGCTGAATCATTACCAAATGCCCCCCCAAATCTTACGATTATTGTAGAGGAACAAGGCGGATGGGGAATAATGCTTCTAATTCGTCTCTGGACTTCTGTATCAGTATTAATCATTGGTTTCTTGCTTTTAATCATATTTCCGCAAACCTCAGTCGATCTATACCGATTTTCAAAAGAACATTATCTTAAAAATACAGCCATTGGATTACTACTGTTTTTGGGAATTCCCATTATAAGTATACTGCTCTTACTACTCATTTTTACCATACCTTTGGCTTTTCTAATATGGACGTTATATGCCATAGCACTACTCATAAGTTATCTGCTGGTAGCTCTTTTACTGGGCTCGACTCTGATTCGTTATTTTAAAACTGAGTCATTCGCAGATCATTACTGGGGGCTTATTTTAGGGATGGCTATTATCTTTTTGCTCACAATCATTCCCTATGCAGGATCAATTATTAACGTCATTCTTATTTTCTTCGGCCTTGGTTCGCTACTGCAGTACTTCTGGAAAATGAGGGGCAATGCCATTTGACTACTTAAAGGGCATGACTCATGGAAACGATTTTCAAAGCACTAAAAAAGATTCTTAAGGGTATTATTCGTTTCCCTATTACAGCCCTTTTGGGTAGCCTTTTCTTGGGAGTTTTAGGGGGGATATTGGCTACAAACCTACGAATTGATACAGACCTATCGGAACTTATTCCGGAAGATTACTCGAGCGTGCAGGCACTGCAAAAACTACAGGAACAAGTGGGCGCCGAGCATGAGGTGGCAGTAATTATTGAAAGCCCTTCCTTCGAAAATAACAAGAGATTCGCTGAGGCACTTATTCCTCAGGCACTAAAGATGAATCAGTCGAGTGGTAATCCCTACTTTATTCGAGCTGAGTTTCGTAAAGAGATCAGTTTTATAAAAGAGAATGCACTTTATTTCGCTACAGATAGGGAATTAGATGAGCTTGAAGATTATCTAAAACAAAGAATCAAGAAAGCGAAAGAGGAGGCCAATCCCTTTTATATTGATCTGGATGAGGAAGAATATTCAGAGCTGGATT
>CAYNKF010000416.1:0-2301 GCA_964397705.1 uncultured Balneolaceae bacterium
GGATGCCACTGCGCCCATGCAAAAAGAGTATGTCCCCCACTGGGAGCCACGTCGGGATCAATTTGTGAAAACGTCATAGCCAGTACAGCTGGATCTGCCGGTGGCTTTTTCTTTTGATAGTCTCCAATTGCATTATTCATATATTGAACCGAAGGTGCCAAAAGCTGCATACCGTTGTGAATATAGGGATCATCGGGACAGGCCGTATAGCGGGGCAACTCCTCCACCGCACATCGAATAACCATGCCAAATCCGTTCCCTACATTTATATTTTCCACTTTTTCGTAGGTAGAACTTGGAAGATGATCACGCCCAACCAGCTTCATCATGGTCGTTTGCACATGCGCATTTGAGATGATCGTATCAGCCCGATATTCCTCCCCTTCTGTTTGAACTCCCAATGCTTTCCCGTCTTCGATAATAATATTTTCAACGGGTGATCCGGTAATAATCTCCCCTCCGTGGGCTTCAATAAACCGCGCCATCGCCTGTGTCAGCATTCCGCTTCCACCGCGCGGATGCTTGGCACCACTTTGATGCAACATCGACTGCCAGCCGGCAAAATCGCCTGTAGCGGGGTGATCGGGCGTAGGTCCCGACTGTGCCGCGAACCACATCAATGCCGCCTTCATATGCGGATTTTCAAACGCATCATCAACGACTTTCCCGTAGCTGCTCAATATTTTCTGAAGACCATCAAGCTGCTTGCCTTTTTCGAACATCCCGCCGTCCCGAATCTGTCCCTTTGCAACTTCGGTAATAATATTCTTTCCACTGGGCGGAACCATAAATGCTTTTAAAACACCCTTATTAATACGTCCCCAGAATTCCACAAAGTCACGGTAGTTTTCAACATCTTCGGGAGCAACCTTGGCTATGGAATCCAATGTACGTTCCAGATCCTTAAAAAAGTGGATAACGCCCTTCCCATCAGGCACCGGATACGACATGATGGGATCCATCTCAATATAATCCAACCCATAATTCTCCAACTCAAGTTCTTCCAGGATTCCCGTCTGATGAATCATAATATGCACAGAGGACCCTACATCCATCCGAAAACCCTGCGGGTATTTTTCAGATTTGAACATCGTTTCGGTGCTTACAGCCCCACCTAACTGATCCTGACGCTCGATAACTTTCACAGAATAGCCTTCTTTGGCCAAATAGCATCCTGTAACTAAGCCATTATGACCTGAACCAATAATTATAACATCTTGTTTAGACATTGTTTCTAACACTCACTTTTGATAACATACTTCAAAATTTAACGTACAGTGTTCAACAATTCATCACCGTAATTAATTCTGAAACAACATATTAATAGTTTAATTATATGAACTTCTTCAAAACACTTATTGCCGCTACACTGGGTACCCTTATCGCACTGTTGCTGGTTTTCTTTGTTGCCATAATTACCATTTCAACAAGTTCTCAGCAACCAGAACCATACATCCAAAGTAATTCCGTGCTCAAAATGTCTCTAAGCGGAACGCTACCCAGCCAGGATGCCCAAAATCCATTGGATGAACTTTTAAATCAGTCAGACAATGATAAGGTCTCCCTGGAAACATTGAAAGAAAATTTAGCCAAGGCTCAGGTTCACGACAATATAGAAGGCATTTGGCTTGAGATTGACTTCATGAGCGAAAGCTGGGCAAATTTACAAGAGGCACACCGTCTCATCAGTGCTTTTCGCGACAGTTCAGATAAGTTCATATATGCCAGTACCAACGACCTTGGTTACAATGAGAAAGGATATTACTTGGCAACCGCAACTGATTCTGCTTTTGCTCCACCTGAAACATTCTTCGAGTTTGATGGATTTTTCAGTCAGGTAACATTTTTCGATGGGATGTTTGAAAAGCTGGGCATTGATGCGGAAGTTATTCGCCATGGTAAATATAAAGGCGCGGTTGAACCTTTCTTCAGAAAAGATCTGTCTGAAGAAAACGAATATCAGCTTACCCAAATATTAGATCAAACGGGCAACACCTTTTTGGATGCAGTTAGTGCCAAGACGGGCCATTCTACCGAAGAGCTGAACCAACTGCTTAACAGTCAGCCCAACCTAACTACCGAGTTCGGTTTTGAAAATCAGCTCATAGACTCATTGATTTATTCCGATCAGTTAGTTGCTCATATAAAAAACAGAATAGGCCTCGACGAAAGTGCTTCAATTAAAACCGTAGACGCTGGGCGCTACTCTAAAGTTACTCGGTCCTCGGCCGGACTTTCCACCCCATCAACTTCAGATAAAATTGCTGTAGGTGCAATAGATTCTGATCAAATAACTTCAAT
>CAYNKF010000417.1:0-2278 GCA_964397705.1 uncultured Balneolaceae bacterium
TAGTGGGTGATGAGATGTGAGTCTTGAGTAAAATGAGCTCTCAACTTAATGCAGTTGTAACGGGATTGTTCCCGTAAAGGAGTGTAACTCCTTCGCAACTGTGTGGATGTCAGCAGTAATAAAAAATGCCCGGCACGATAAAAGTGACGGGCATATATATTTTAAGACAATCATGAAATAAATTGCGAAGGGTTTAAATCCCTCGCTCGTGATAGTAAATTAAACTTCGATCCCTATCTTGGAATGATCACCCAGATGCACTTCTTGGTCAACATTTTTCAACTCAACGTGTCGGCCGATAGTCGAATCCTCAATGTTGCAGTCTTCGAGCTCGCCATGCTCCTGAATCAGGCTGTTTTTGACCGTGCATTTTTTGAGTTTAGATCCCTCGGCAATGCTTGCATTTGGTCCGATAATGCAGTTTTCAAGCTCTACATCATCTCCGATATAAACGGGAGGAATAATTTTAGTGCCCGGGAAACGATCTCCATCAATTTCCTCATATTCTTTCTCGGTAATAATACCGGAAGTTTCTCTCCAAGCCGGTAGCGTACCACAATCCAGCCATTGATCAACGGTTGCTTTTTTAAATACTTTATTATCCTTCAACAGTCGGTCAAGCGCATCGGTCAGCTGGTATTCACCGCCCTTTCCGCGAATATTGTTATCCAAGAGGTATTCTATTTCTTTTTTGAGCTCAGCACCATCCTTGAAGTAGTAAACACCAATAATTGCAAGGTTTGAAATCGGGTCTTCCGGTTTCTCAACGAAATCAGTAATCTTGCCGTCTTTCTCTACAGCTACGCCAAAACGAGAGGGATCTTCTACTTCTTTTAGCCAGACAACGCTGTCGGCATCTTCAATTGAAACAGATCCTTCCATATCAAAAATAGTATCAGCAAAAACAATGATGCATTCCCCATTAAGATCTTCTTCAGCACAATATACGGCGTGTGCTGTTCCTTCAGCTTCCTCCTGCACTCGGAACGTAGCCTTAGCATTTTGTCGATCGCTCATTTCTTTTAGAGCGTCTTTAATTTCTTGGCCAAAATCAGGTCCCAGGATAAACACGATTTCATCAATATTGCGATCAAGCGTGCGCGCAAACGTCTCTACAATGCGTTCCACGATCATCTTTCCAGCGACGGGCAGCAATGGTTTGGGAACGGTGTGTGAATGGGGTCGAACTCTTGTGCCTCGACCTGCCATTGGGATTATTAATTTCATATATTTGAACAAATTTTAGATGAAAGATTATCTATTTTGTTTAGCGCGTTAATATAACGGAAGTTCCAAACTTTAGCGACCATTCATCATTTACTGTCTCTTTAATCTAACTGCTATATATTGAACTGGTATTTGAATTTTATTGATATTCTGATCTTGGCTTTCGTGTTTGTTATGGCACGTCATACCTTGCTCAGGGGACGTTATTTTCTTCACATCTTTCAGCAGAACGGCTATAAACTCAATGAGTACTGGCACTGGCTGGTCGAGCACTGGAATCAGCGTGTCATAACCGTTGAGCATGTATTGTACAATGTCATTATTTTTGTTTTACTGATCTTCCTTTCCAATGCTGTTACAGGCAGCGCAGCTATCCTCATTCTGGCTGTTTTTGGGATATCTTGGTTTGGCCCCTTCAACTATTATGGTGGAGAAGAATCTAAAAAGCCGCTGGTCTTTACGCCTCGAATGATAAGATTGACGATTCCTTTCGCAATTTTATCTCTTTTATTACCTGCTGCTACTACTTATATCTCTTATGCAGGATACATACCCTTTACAGAGATGACGATCAAAAGCTCGGCCTTATATGCTGCCGATATGTACCTGTTGGCTTTTGGATGGGTGCTCGGCAATGCCCTGCTACCCTTTGTTATTTTCGCAGCCGCAATAATAACAAAGCCTATCGAGGCGTATGTGCATCGGCACTTTATAAAGCTGGCCAAGCAGAAGCTTTCCCAGATGCCTGATCTCACCGTTATTGCAATTACCGGTAGTTACGGAAAAACTAGCACCAAGTTTATGATTCGTGACCTGCTTAGCGAACGTTACTCTGTCTGCTCAACACCGGGCAGTTATAACACGCCGATGGGCATTTGTAAGGTTATCAATAATGATTTAGAAGTCCGTCACCAGATTCTTGTGCTAGAGATGGGCGCCCGCTACGAAGGTAATATCGATGAGCTTTGTGATATCACTGAACCGGATATTTCGGTTGTAACCAATGTAGGCGTTGCGCGTCTCGAAACATTTGGTTCACAAGATGCTATTG
>CAYNKF010000418.1:0-2250 GCA_964397705.1 uncultured Balneolaceae bacterium
CTTTATGATTTTGTGAATGATTACCCCATTCATTTAGTTAGAATACCACTTAGAACCGAATATGAGTCCTTTGCTATGAGAATATTTCTGGTTGCAGTTTTTACATTTCTTTCAACTTCTCTTTTTGCTCAAAATGTAGAGTGCCAAGAATATAGGAATGGGAAGTTTAAAATTGCAGATGAAAAGTATGGCAGTACTATCATCGAAAGAAAGGGAGATAAACAAATTGAATACAATAAACGGGCAAAGATAAAAATTGAGTTACAGGTAAATTGGGTTGAGAACTGCAAATTTACCCTAACACTTGATCAGGTTTTAGAGAATCCTAATGACATCTGGTTCCCGGAAAATGCTACATTTACAGTAGAGATAATTCAAACCCAAAAAGATTCCTATATCCAGAGAACAACATCGACCTTTAGTGAAATGGTATCAGAAACAGAGGCCATTAAAGTCGATTGATTTTTACTTTTTGGTCAACTTATAGCACTAGAACATTCAGTCTCTGTTTTATTTTGATATTTTCACCCCTTCCTAACTTTTATATTTACAGTTACATAATTGATGAGCGTCTGAATGAATCAAAGACACTTAAAAAGTGGAAGAGAGAAGAAATGCATAATAACTGATACTGTAAGTAAAACAATAGCCTTATAGACCCCGGAATCAAGAGTCGTTAGTTTTCAGTTGACTTTTTGCTCAAAAGAAAGGTCAAATTAGTTTGTAAGGATTGGGGAGTGAATCGGTCTAACTATCTAATAGGATTATGCAATAATAACTCTATTTAACTAAAAATATATTTACATGCGTTGGACAACTTTTTCTTTTATAATAGTAATAACTTTATCCATTGGAATTATTGGCTGTGAAGGTCCGCAAGGTCCACAAGGCCCGCAAGGTCCTGAAGGACCAGCAGGAAGCCAAGGACCACAAGGGGAAGAAGGTCAGCAAGGCAATGCTAATGTTGTAAGCATTGAGATACCTGCTTCTGAGGTTAACTGGCAAGTAGGTGATTACCTCAATCGCACTTCAAATGTATATTCAATGACAACAGATTCTGTTGATCAGGATATCATCGACCATGGGACGGTATTGGGCTACTTAAAACTAGATGGTGTTTGGCATAGCATGCCTTTTTCTTGGGAAAGTGATGATGGCTCAAGTAGACAATATATAAAACATACATACAGCCTCAATACGATTACATTATATGCATATCAGACAAGTGGGGTGTTGAGTCCAAACCTTGTTGATGAATACCGGTTTCTTCTAATTACTGATAATACCGTAACGGCCAAGACCAAAGGAGGAGTACAAACCGACTTCGAAGACTTGGATACCTCCAATTATTACGAAGTAATGGATTACTTTGGATTAGATTATTAAACCCCTTCGATAATTTATGGTTTCTTTCGCTCTGCCCTTTATTGGGGCAGGGCTTTTTTTATAAGAATTTTTTTCAATCCTTGTTCAGTAACTTGATAACACTTAGCTCCCAAGAGGTCTAAATACGCTTCAATAACTCCACAAGTCTGTTTTTTAATAGTTAATTATCGGTGAAAATTTGGCTCTATGCTTCTTTAAGTGTATCGTCATTATAAAAGGACTGGTGATTTTCCACCTTCAAAACCTGTGTCAATAATGGTACGTTAAAAGTAACAGTCTGATTAATAATTGGGGAAAATGATCCCATGGATTATCTCAATTACCTTACTACAGGGTATTCGGTCATCGCCGGGTTAATATGGATTATTGCATACGGATATGTGCTTAAGCAAATATATGCCCCTCCAAAAATAAGCCGTGTGAATGCTCCGGAGCCCTCATCCTTTCCTTCCCTTTCGGTATTGGTTCCCGCCTGTAATGAGGCTGATACAATAAGGCCCGCACTGCAATCCATAATTGAGCAGGACTACCCCAATATGGAAGTGATCGCCATCAATGACCGATCCACCGATCATACCGGTGAGATAATAGATCAATTATCTGAGCAATATGATAATCTGCGCGCTGTTCACATCGAAAATCTGCCAGACGGATGGTTGGGAAAAACGCATGCGTTAAAGAAAGGGTACGAAATCTCAGAGGGCGACTGGGTTCTGGCTACGGATGCGGATGTCCACTATAAAAGATCGGCACTCAGGAACATCGTGGCCGTGGCCTTGCACCATGATCGCGACCATATTTCCTGCATCCCAAATATGAAGAATAACGGCTTTTGGCACGAAGCTGCCTTTGATGGCTTTGCAA
>CAYNKF010000419.1:0-2247 GCA_964397705.1 uncultured Balneolaceae bacterium
TTGAAAATGACGATCACGACTTGGTTATTATTGGCGCATCCCGAGAGTGGGGTATTCGAAATGTCCTTATTGGCACAATTCCGGATATTATTGCCGATCGTGCTCCATGCTCGGTACTGATGGTCCGCCGATACGTTTCGGAACATTGGAAGGTAAAAGCCAGTGAAGGGTTTAAGCGGATCCGGGAAAATCTTGGATTAAGTACTTCCCCGGATACCAATCAAGAGTAATATTTATTGGCTCTCGAATAAATCCTGGAAACAAAATTAAAAAAAATTAGTTGCTGCGACATCTTTCATTGTTGGCTGGCAAATTCTCACTAATTGGTATCCAACATTTTATCGACGTCTTCTTTGCTGCCCACTAAGAGCAATCGGTCACCTTCTTTTATTTCAGTACTCCCTTTCAGCATACCAATCGGTTCATACTGTTCCGGGAGTCCAATTTTTTGATCTGTTTTGCTTAGTCGCTTTATGGTAATCAGGTTCAAATGATACCGGCTTCGTATTTTCAACTCCTCGAGGGTATAACCCGCCATAGAATCCGGAGCCTCCACCTCAAACATAGCAAGTCCTTCTCCAAGATCGAACACATCCGACATCCCTCGGCGCACTAAAGAAATACCCATTCGTTCAGCTACCTGTCGCTCAGGGTGTATCACATCGGTAATCCCAATCTGCTTTAAGATCTGCTCTTGGGTATATGAACTAGCCCGTCCGTACACTTCCTTAACGCCGGCATTTAGCAAGTGCATGGCAATCAGAGCCACCGGTTCAAAGGTTTCCCCAATTGATATAATCGCTACATCTACATTGGTTATCCCATGCTCTTCTAATAGATCTGCATCCGTACCATCAAAACATATGGCATCCGAAACGTAATCTTTTATCTGCTCTATGTGCTCCATATCATAATCAATGGCAATAACATAAGCACCCTCTTCAGAAAGCTTTTTAGCCAGGGCTTTTCCAAAAGCCCCGATACCAATGATAGCAAACTGCAGTTCGGTCCGTTCTTTCATCATAACTGAATGTTTGTAGTTAACTTTATGATACCATAATACTTTCTTCCGGATAACGATATTTTCGATTGTCGGCCCTACCTGCAAATGCGACCATAAATGTAAGTATACCAACTCGACCCAAGAACATCGATACAATTATAATGCTTTTACCCCATGAGGTTAAATCGGCCGTTATGCCCCGCGAAAGTCCAACTGTTGCAAAGGCAGAAACTTCTTCAAATAATAGGTCCAAAAAGGCGTGATCCTCAACAATAGCAAGCAAAATGGTGCTTATACTGATGCAGGAAACCGCCAGTAAAATGACAGTCATGGCCCGAAATATTACAGCGTTGGAAATCGTACGCTTGAATATTTCCATACGACTATATCCGTGGATACTCATTATCATCGAGCGAATGAGCACGGCGAATGTTGTCGTTTTAATACCACCGGCCGTGGAGGCCGGAGACCCGCCAATGAGCATTAAAATAAGCATCCCCAATATTGCCGGAATTCCCAATACGCCGATATCTAAGGTGTTAAAACCGGCTGTACGAGTCGTAATACTCTGGAAGAATGATAACAAAATTTTATCTGCCGCTGAATAGCCGGCCAATGCTTTATCCCATTCCAGAATCATAATTAAAACAGTGCCTGCCACAATTAAAATACCGGTCGTTGCCAAAACCACCCGAGTATGAACTGACAAATGACGACGCCATGCTTTTTGTTCTGTTCTGCGTTGAATAAGCTCCCAGATTACTGTAAACCCAAGTCCGCCCAGCACAATTAAAATCATAGTGGTAATGTTGATGGGCCAATTAGTAGCATTCTGCGCGTCTGCCAAACTGTTGGTGAAGAGCGAAAAACCCGCATTGCAAAAGGCAGAAATAGCATGAAACACCGAAAATAAAAAACGCTGTCCCTGCGAGGTGAATTCAATATCCCAGCTAACATAATAGATCGCTACTGCAATACCCTCCACAAAAAGCGTAAAGCCAACTACTTTTTTTAATGTTGCCGCAACAAGACTGGTATTCTTTTCAGCGATCATTTCTTTAAGGGTATTCATCTGACCTACCCTAAGCCCTCCGCTAATAAATAGAAATAAAAAGGTGGCAAAGGTGATGATCCCGATACCGCCCAGCTGAATTAGGGTCATAATCACGACTTCCCCGAAAAGCGTAAAATGCGTAGCGGTATCTACCACAATTAGTCCCGTTACACAAACAGCGCTGGTGGAT
>CAYNKF010000420.1:0-2229 GCA_964397705.1 uncultured Balneolaceae bacterium
TTTAAAGGTTTTGGGGGTAGCAATAACTAATGAAATTATTTTAGAAGTAATGGAAGAATTTCAAACAGAGACCAACACTGATAATCCCCGGGATTTACTTGCTCAAGCTAAAGGGTTCCGCAAAGCCTATTATTTTCTAATGTTAGTTAATGCTTGATTAGGGATGAATTTAATTCTGAGTGATTTTTTTCAGTGATATAGGACGCGAACCTTTATTATTTGCATTCCCATTTGTAACACATCATATCATTTTAGTTGTATTCTTTCTTGAAAATATTACGAAGTCAGTTACTCAGTTATATTATTATTCCAAGCAGTAATCATGGAATTGATAAGAGCTTGAAAAGTATGGAAGCTTATTTTTGATCTATTTTTTGCTGCGTGAGATATGAGATGAGCCAAATGATACCCCAGCCGATGCCAGCATACCACCATTGAAAATATAGCAATATTCCAGTGTTAAGGGCATATAAAAGGTGAGTAAACCAATCGGGGGCCGAGGTATTGGTTTTATTCATCATATTCATAAAACCATCCCCAAAATAGACAAGTGATTTAACGAAAAGCAGTAACCCAGTGTACCCCCATACAAGACCTTTTAAGAAGATGTTTGAAGATAATACTGCAGCAATTATGGCAGCTGTCGCCAAGATATCAACAATAACATCTTTAAGCCAAGACATATGATTTTTTCTTAATTGGATGTGATTTTATAGCACCCAATTAAAGAATTGTAAGACTTTTTATCCAAACTAATTCACTGGAATCTTTTCCGATGTCATCTCTTTTTAGAGAGCTTTTTAAGGTCCATCCCTCATTAGGTGAAGTGGCATTTACTAAAAACCCTTCGATATGAATAATTTGTCCTTCCCTGATTGAACTTATCTTATCCCTTATTTTTTTAGTGGATCCAATAAGATGCATATTAGAAGCATGTTTCCACATGGCATTTTTCTCGATAGGGGGTTTTGCCATTTCAAAATAAAATGATCGATCAGACTGACGAACCATCAGTGAGTTTAAATTTCGCTCATCAGACATCGGTCCCCAGCCAACAACAATATCGGTAGGTACGAGTTCTGAATACTTGTCGAAATAGTAATTTTTAATCGAGAGAATGCGCGCTTCGAGGTCAATATTTGCTTTAGGGGTTATTTTAAAACCTTCATAAGTGAATTTTTCAGCGTTATATGTAACTTCCTGAACAGGGGTTTCAGGGGCAACTACGCCGGGGCCATGCTCTACCGGACGTGTTGTCCAGTAGTAGTAGACACCACCAATTAATAAAACGATAAAAAGAATGTGTTTAATCATAATAGGCTCAGGTTTACTATTATGTATACATTAACAAGATAGCAAAAGTGCCATTTGTTACAAGTTAGAAAGGATTTATGTAGGTTAGTGATTTTAAAAGTTCACCGAAATACCCGCTTGCCAACTTCTGCCGGGAGCCGGTTCAAAATAACGTCCCCCAAAAGCATTTACAGTTACGGACCCGTTATATCGAGTATTAAATAGATTATTGACATTTATAAATGGCTGCACCTCAGCACCTTTAGGGCTGAAAAGTTTTCTAAAGCTAAAAGAAGCATCAAAAATATTATAGGCCTCGTTTTTAGCCGAATTTAGATTGTCAGCCATATAACTGCTTATATGATTGTAGGTGAGAGAAAGTAAAAAGTTCCCGGGATTCCAGCTAATTTTCCCACTTAGACGAAAAGGAGCAATACCTGGAACTTCGTTCCCTTTTAATGAGACACTATCAACCGTTTGTGCCTGTACAAACTCTGCATGGGTAACAGTTGTATTGGCTGATATTTTTAGATTCTGGCGAACTTTCAATCCAAGTTGAGCCTCGATACCACTGTGGCGCGTTTCTCCCTGATTTTGATAAAACGTTGGTCCATTTGACTCAAGTTGATAAGGGAATAGCAGATCATTAATCCAGAGTTGATAGAAGGCTACATCATAGGTGAGTGTATTTGTCTGAATATGACCTCTTATCCCGGTTTCAACTCCAACAGTTTGTTCAGGTTTTAAATCAGGGTTAAATCCGTTTCCACCGCCGGGCCTGTTAACTAATTCGGTAGTAGTAGGAGCCTCGAATGATGTACTAACATTCGCAAATATATTTTGATTGCTGAAGCGATAGCTAACTCCTAGGCTTGGGCTTACTGACTGAAAAGTTCGATTACAGGACTGTGAAGGTGAATTAGCATCTGTATTGAA
>CAYNKF010000421.1:0-2228 GCA_964397705.1 uncultured Balneolaceae bacterium
CCACCCATCAGCGGTTCGTTCATTGCACGTATGCTGGCATTGGGCAATCCTTCGGGATAGGTTTCTTTACACATGTTAAGGACCTCAACGGCCATCTCAACGTGTAGCTGCTTAGAGTCTTCATAAAACTCTTGTGCGTCGTCGCTAAGCTTAGGCTGGCCGTGCAGGGGCTTATCACTGACACAGAGCATAGTTGCATTGGGGATGCGATAGCGATAGCCGTTGGTGGCCACTGTGGCTGATTCCATATCCACGGCAATGCTGCGACTCATATGGATTTGTTCTACCGTTCGACGTTTGATGAATTCCCAGTTTCGGTTGGCAGTCGTAAAGATAGTACCCATGCGATGGTTACGGTTATATTTATCCAGCACTTCTTTTAGGAAGACATTCATCAGGTAGTTGGGAGTAATGGGGATGTTAAGGGGCAGTACATAATCCAAAACACCATCATTACGCATGAATCCGGTAGCAAGCACAAAGTCACCAATATCCTGGTGATTTCGAAGTCCTCCACAATGGCCTACCATAATCATAGCATCAGGCCGAAGAACGGCAACGTGATCTGTAATAGTTTTAGCATTTGAGGGTCCTACCCCAATATTGATAAGCGTAACTCCCTTATTGTTATCGAGCTTATGATGATAGGCAGGCATTTGAACGCCTTCCCGAGCAGGTGTTATGCAATCAGGAAACATTTCCTGGAAAACATCTACGTGCATGTCATAGTTGGTAAAGAGAATATAGCGCTGAAAGTCTTGGGGATCAGTGCCGGTATAATGCTCTAATCGATTTAGCGAAATTTCTATCCGTTCGGGACTAAAAAGGAATAGCTTTTTTTGTGTAATATCCCAGTCATCTTCATCGGTGTTATCTAGCAGATCGGGATCATTTAGTGGCAGTCGTTCACGCGAGGGGATGATTTTGATAACTGCTCCTTTTTCGCCCAGCTTTTTGAGCTCGCGTAGCAAGTACCATCGAAAGGCTTCGGGCTTGGCCATTTCTCCTGTAATAATAGGATTGTGTTTGGACCACGATCGCTTGACCAGTAATTTGGGATATTCACCGTTTTCATAAATGTTCTCCATCGCATCGCAGGCTTTGACCATGCGCTCATGGAGTTCTTCTTGGGAGTTTACTTCTTCTGTTTCAAATTCAAATCGATCAGACATAAATCGTAACCTGTTAATCTTATGAGTAAAAAATCATTCCAATTTACTATTGAACCGTGGTCGGTAGTCCATGAAAATAAGGAATATCACACACCAATTTTTAATCTTTTACAGCGAAAAATGCAATTGGAAGCAATTGATGAAAAAGATGAGGGTGACTTTTATGTCTTAGAGGCCCCGGATTGGGTTAATGTAATACCGATAACCCCAAATAAAGAAATAGTATTGGTCGAGCAGTATCGATATGGGATTGAACAGCCAACATTGGAAATTCCGGGTGGTATGGTTGATCCAGGAGAACAGCCATTGCAATCCATAAAGCGGGAATTGAGCGAAGAGACCGGTTATAATTCATCAAATTGGAGTAGTCTGGGTAAAGTGAGCTCTAATCCAGCAATTATGACGAATTATACGCATTTGTACTTGGCAGAAGGTTGTAAGCTAGTAAGATCTGAAAAAACAACAGGAGATAAGCATGAACGCATTAATGTACACCTGTTGCCGATGGATAAGTTTCTGAACTATGTGGCTGATGGGACCATTCATCACAGTATTATGGTAGCAGCAATAGCGCGATTCTTGTTGAGAGATGGCAGAAGGGAGATGTGAGACGGCAGTAGATAAATGTGAGATGGTAAATGGCAGACGTTTCTAAGTACTCTTAATCAAGTTGGAAAGCATAGCGAAAATATGGTCCAATTTATTCTCAACTTTGTTTAAATCATTATCGGACAAATAGTTTAATTTATCTGCGATTTCAAGTTGGGTGTCAACCTCAACTAATGATGAACGAGCGATCTCATAAAACCTCCTTCGTTCTTTTGCTGACTTTCGCACTGCCCCTTCTGCAATGTTAGAGGGAATTGATACAGAAGCTCGTCGTAATTGTGAAGTTAACCCATAGAGTTCATGTTTGGGAAATAATAGGGTCAATTCATAAATGATAGCAGTTAATTTTATTGAAGCTCTCCAGACGTCAAGTTTTTTGTGGCTTAGATTGATCATAATAAATGCTTTTGAAAAAAGACAGTGTATATTAATAAGACCGGAGAACTT
>CAYNKF010000422.1:0-2221 GCA_964397705.1 uncultured Balneolaceae bacterium
ATCCCATAAAAAATGTTTGGCCGATGCCCATCAGCCCCCAATCAAAATGTACCAGCCCAAAAATTATTGAACTCAGTAATGCTGCTGTCCAAATCCACTTTTTACTGTTCCCTCCGATTTCAGAAATACGCGTAATTAAGAACCCTCGATAGATAACCTCCTCACCAAAGGAGGAGGCAATAAAGACAGCAACTAAAGCAAGAATCAGCATTGGCAGATTACCTTGAATGTAATTATATCCGCTCATATCTGTTTCGGAAGGAATTCCGACAATGTTTGCCATTACAATGGATCCAACAATAAAACCACCCACGGCAACAACAAATACGATGAAGGAGAGCAGCAACGATTTTAAATTCATTGAATCCCGGCTTAATCCTAAATCTTTCCAGCTCTGATCACGTAATTTGAGCCCCAGCCAAACGAGGTATAACATTATTATATTTGCCAGCCAAATAATCGACTGCCGGATTATGGGATTTTCACCAGCAAACTGTTGAGCAAGCACAGAAATCATGATTGCAGGGAAGAAGACAGCAATTATTTCCAAAACTTTTGCACTCTTTTTTTTATGCAGTGCATTTTTAAGAGATGGGTGCTCGTAGAGTTTGTTGATCATTTTTTTACCTCATTCATGCTAATAATGAGTAATAATTTACGCAGGCATTATATTGAAGTTGCACTAGCAAAAGATTGGCGTATTGCAAGCCCGACGCCCGAATGTAAAATGCTTTAAAAAATGATTAACTAATATATGCTAAGCAGGGAGATGACGAGGCTTCTCCACCTTATTGCGAGTTATACTGTTATTACTTGGTAAATACAGAAATCCAGAACAGCCATTCAGGCCCGAACCGTCCGACCAAGTAAACAATAATTAATCTACTGATGAAATTTCCATGCTGTGCCATGGAGAGATTACGGACAGTTTGTGGAATCGGTGGAATTTGTTCTCCAGTGCGGATGATTGTGTTTTAAAAAATAGAAGACTTGGTCTTGGTTGTAAGTAATTCCAGGAATTTCATTCCCAGGACCGAATTCCCTTTTTCGTTGAGCCTTGGACTCCATACTGCTACGCTGTAAGATCCAGGATAAACTGCGGCAATACCACCACCTACTCCACTTTTACCCGGCAGACCTACTTTGAATGTAAAATCACCCGACTCATCATAAAAACCGCAGGTCTGCATAATAGCATTTATACGTTTAGTCTTGCTCACCGTAATAACCTCTTTCCCTGATGAAACAATAGAGCCGTGGCCGGCATAAAGCAGAAATGTTTGTGCAAGTTCCCGACAGCTCATTTCCAGGGAACACTGATAAAAATAGAACTCCAATACTCGTTCAACATCGTTGTGAATATTACCAAATGATTTCATGAGGTTCACAAGGGCAGCATTGCGATGACCGTGCTTGTGTTCCGAGGCGGCAACTTTTTCGTTGTATTTAATAGACTTGTTACCCGAAACTTGACGCACAAACTGCAGGAATTCCTTTTCTGGATTATTAAGACAACTGATCAGTATATCAGAAATGACCATGGCCCCGGGATTTATAAGCGGGTTTCGGGGAATTCCTTCTTCATATTCCAGTTGAACCAGTGAATTGAAAGAGTTGCCGGACGGTTCTACACCCACACGATTCCATAGCTTATCGCCCTCTATTTGAAATGCCAGGGTAAGTGCTAATACTTTAGATATGCTTTGAATTGAAAAAGCTTCTCGGCTGTCTCCGAGGTGAAAAGAATCACCATTGAGGGTGGTTAGACAAACGCCAAACTTATCCGGGTTGACTTTTGCTAACTCAGGGATATAACTGGCCACTTCGCCTTTCCCAGGATGTCCGTGTAGTTCTGAAACAATTTCTTCAAGAACAAATTGGTAATTCATTGTACGGTATTAGTGAAGATTAGGATCAAATGTACAAAGAATTAGGGTGATGCAAAGAGCTCAAGTCAGCTATTGGCAGAGGCATTTCATCTTAATGCACGGGTTTAAGGGTGCTTCATAAAATAGCGAAATGAATTAATTTCAGTTCCAGCTGGATTTCCCCATCTGGGCTTCGACTCGATTTTCTATGCTGTTATTGAGGTTCGGAAAGAAATCAATGCCAGTAAGCGATTCAATGGAATTAACCTGTACTTGATAATCCTGAAAGTTACCTGTAGATCCAATGTGTGGTAAAAGAAATGCAATCGTTTTTGGGCGATCTTCCTCAAATT